>JBEIKF010000035.1:0-9343 GCA_040379905.1 Crocinitomicaceae bacterium | reverse complement strand
GAATCTCCAATAGCGTAAGAGTCTAAACGAGCCCAACCGTAATGAGTGTTCGCTCCAACTACAAACTTCAATCCTAAATATTTATCAGTTACACCGTTCCAATTTTCATTATATGGATTGTTACTGTCTACATTGTATGCCATCGTATTAGTAGCAGCGATCCAGTTCAATGTTGAATCAACCATTGAGTTGATATCTAATGCTAGCGCATAATCATAATTACTAGGAGTTTCTCCAGCTACAGCATTTCCTGCTCCGTATGGAGCGGCAAGTGTAAATCGAAGCTTCGTTCCGTCTGCATAAAGAGAATCTTTAGATGCAACAACAAAGTCAATAGTTTGATCATTGTTTAAATCCAAAGGATAAACTGCAAATCCATTATTTTCAGGAGCATCATGAGAATAATCAGGGTTCACATCCGTATAAACTACCTGTGCTTGGGCACCAGCAGCTGAAACAACTGCTCCAGCAACTGCAGTGTACTTAGAAATTCGGCTTTGTAGATTTTTTTTCATTTATTCAATTTTAATAGTTCAACACAAAATTACAAAATAAAATCATTAATTAATAAAATTAATTTAACATCTAATTAAATCAATATTTGGTTGTTGGCTTATCCATGAATTTGCGACAAGAAGTTGATTTTTCAAATCATCTAAAAGACCTATATCAATCGTTCTTTCCTTAATTCTATTAAGTTTATGTATGTATTTCATTGCCTCTTCCTCCGTATTTTCTAAAAAATAAATTTGATACGAATTAAAACCATTTTGACTTTTCAAATAATTCAACGGGATAAACACGAAATCTGAATCAAGTTGATGTAACCAATTTGGACTGGACAAATCAATTGAAAAATCATAAAGATGTTTATTAAATCCAGTAACCGTTTTACCAGATTCACGAAGATCTTTAACAAAATGTTCTACCTTCTCAGTAGCTAGGCCAGTGATTATCTTTCTCTGTCCTCGGCTAAAATAATCGACCAATTTTCTATATCGATCTATTTTTTCTTGGTTTTCAAGAATTTCATACAAGTCTAACAACCAACGATAAACTTTTGGAATATTTTGAGTCATTGTCTCAACTACTTCAAATGATTTAATTGCTGGCTCATACATTTTCATCAATGCGAAAGCCTCTCCTAAGTGGAAGTGAGCTAAAGGATAATGGTATAGACGGTCTATGGCATCTAAGAAATAAGAAATCGCTTCATCATATTGACCCAATTGAAAATAAGCCATTCCTATTCCATGATATGCGTATGGATTTTGAGGGTCTTTATTTATAATTAATTCAAAACTTTTAATTGATGCATTGCTATCCATCATGGCATTTAACAGCCTACCCATATCAAGTAAAATCTCAATGGCATCTGGATTTTCATTCAACGCATTCTGCAATAATTTATGAGCTATTTTTGGATTATTTAAACCTAACTGAACCTTTGATTCAAGCACATTGATGTAACCATCGTTCATGAGCTTATTTTTTCTTACGAAAGTCAAATATTCTTCTGCCAGTTTAAACCTCTTTGTTTTGACAGAACAATTGATTATCTCAATCAAAATTCTAAAATCTGGTTTTGCTTTGTTTTCAATTTCCAATAAAATCTCTAATGCCTCCTCATATTTTGCAGCTGTTGAATATGATTTAGCTAAATAGAAACTATTCTCATTGATTATTCCTTTTAAATAATCCTCTGCTTCTTGATGAGGGGCATTAAGATCTTCGATATACCCCAAATCAATTAATTGTTGAAGGGCAGTATCGTTTAAATCGGTATCGTGTTCTTTGGGAATAACTATTTCACCGCCTGACTCTTTTCTATTTTCCCACGAATCAATGTACTTAATTTCCTTTTCATTTTCGTAAATATCTACCAACGGCTTTCCAGCCATGTCTCTACCTACGGGCAAATCGTATAAACTCAATAATGTTGGAGTAATATCCAAAATACTCGATCCATATATACTTTCACCTTTTTTAATTCCCGGACCCTTGATAGCAATTATACCATATGGGGCGTGTTCAATAGCAGGACCAGAAGGAACTTGTGGAACGTGTGTTGGACGAAGGTGATCTGAATGGAATCCATGGTCTGAAATCACCATTACAGTTGTGTCATCATCAACCAATTTCAATAGTCTATCCAACATCATATCATGGTAAACATACGCACCTATCACTACGTCCTTAAATAAATCATAGGCTTCGTCCGAAATACCTTTCATTTGTGGTGGATGATACTTCATAAATGCATGACTAAAATGATCCATTGCATCGTGATAAACGGCTGTAAAATCCCAAGGCTCAGAAGTTATCAATTCAGTTGCTGTCGCATGAACAGTTGTTGCGTGTGCAAGTAGTTTTGCAATAACATTCAATCGTTTATCTTGCTTTTTATCAAGTGCTACTGCTTGAGGAACAAATGGCATTATTAAGTTTCCCGTTATTTCGAAGGGGTGAACGCGCAAGTCTTTGATTTTCTCAATAATTCGCTCGGGATAAACAGAACCTTCTGCGATTTTCCATTCATCGATTTCGACAATATCTTTTCCTACTTTTTCTTGATGAAATAGATTTGAAACCATACAACCATTGATGCTTTCAACGGGATTGCTCGGCCACCAACCCACAATATTTGATTTGTAACCTTCAATTGATAACATATTCCAAATTGCCTTGACTTTTCGAGAATACGAGGAAACTGGTCGAACACCTCCTTTTCCGTCAGGCTCAACAAAACCAAGCACTCCATGGTCAAAAGGACGAACACCTGTTGCCATGGAGGTCCAAAGCATAGGAGATAAAGGTGGATCAATTGTAGCTAATTTTCCCCTTACACCATTTTCAACAATGCTCTTAATAGCAGGCATAAGCCCATTAGCCATTAACTTATCAATTATTTTCCAATCGGCTGAATCCCAGCCAACTAAAAGAACTTTATTCTTTTTCAAGTTTTGGATTTTGAGTTTCTTCCCATTCTTTTTTTGCTTTTTTCCACGCACGAACACCTACGTTCCCAAGTGCCAACAAGCCCAAAGAACCACCAGGAGGAACTATATAATTCTCACCCTTTTGGTTTTTAATTACGTGTTTTTTACTCATGACAATTTGTTTCTATGTAATTCCAATTTGATCGCACTGACTAAATCTTGGACAGGACTTTTCAAATTTAGGAACTCTTTAATTTTCATAATTTCATTTTCGCTATCGTAAAGCAAAGCTTTATGCTGTATGTCAATGAATGAAATATTATTTGCGTAAAAAAACGAATATGTTTTTTTCAAATGCATTTCATAGATAGTTCTAAATTTTTCACGCTCAGACACCTGGTCTTTATTCAGCATTTTTTCTTGCGACTTGAGTACCTCATCGATTTCTCTTCGCATAAAAATTACGCGATAACTTAAAGACTTATCCATGTAAATTGGAAGCGGAGCAACTATCTTCACCACTTTACCTAAAGCATTTTTCAAGAAAGAATTATCTCTTACAATTCCCTTAACAGCCTCCAATTCATAATATCCTTCTGGATTACTTATATCTTTTTGACGAATTCCATCTGAAAAAATATCAAGTTCTGATTTATTTAAAATTTGCATCATAAGAGAAGTTCCTGAGCGAGGCAAGCCAGTTACAATGGTGATAATTTCTTTATCCTTCATAGGACAAATTTAATAAAAGCTAAAGACTAGAATTTCTTAAGGACAATTCTATTTCGATGAATTTCAATGATATCTTTTATTTCTAATTGCTTTAAGAGTCTTGAAATAACAACGCGAGAAGAATGTAAATCATCTGCAATTTGTTGATGTGTATGAAGTATTTCCAATGTGCCGAGGAGTTTAGCCTGGTCATTTAAATATTTCAAAAGTCTCTCGTCTAACTTCAAAAAAGCGATTGCGTCAACAGTTTCCATAATTTCGGTCAAACGTGTATGATAACTCGCTATTATATATTCTCGCCAACTTTTGTATTTATCCATCCAATATTCCATCATTTGCGCTGGGAACATAAACATGACCGAAGATTCCATCGATGTTGCCTTAATTTGGCTACTAGATTTTGTAGAGCAACACTGAAGAGTCATGGCACACGTATCTCCACTTTCGATGTAATATAAAAGTAGCTCATCACCATCGTTATCTTCGCGAGAAATTTTAATAGATCCTGAAATTAAGATTGGTATCATTTTCAAATCGTCTCCAACGTGCACAATTATTTCGTCTGCTATTGTTTCACGAAAACGAGCAACCTCACTCATTTCGTCAATCAATTCAGATTCCAAGATATACCCCAAAGCATCTTGAATTAATTTTTTTTTATCCTCTTTGTTTAGCATAGTTCTTATCATAATGAATGAAAAAGTTCGCCCAAATTATTTTTGACAAGGCAAAAAGATAAGGTCCAAGGAGTATAGAAAAGAAAATGACTAACCCAATTTGAGTCCAAACGGAAATATTTTCAAAGAACCAATTACAAGATGCCCAAATCGTAACAAATAAAGCCACCCCCAAGGCATAAGAAACATACATAGCCCCATAGTAGAATCCTGGCTCTGGCGAATAATTCAATTCACATACATCACATTTATCTCTGACATCACCTACTCTTTTTAAATCATAAGGATGTGAAACCAAAAACGTTCCCTCATGACATCTTGGACATTTAAATTTTGCAATGCTGTAAATTTTGGATTCTTTCATTCGTTTTTTTTTACAAAATTAGTTTTTTGAAAAGGATTAAAATGTGACGAAAGTCACTTTTGCGAAAAGCTAATTCTTTATCCTCTTTTTCCATCAAAAAAAAACATATTGGTTTAAAAGAAAATAATTAACTTTATAACGCTAAATTATGAACTATGAAAAAAATACTACTTATCTTCTCATTATGTTTGATTTTTCAAGAATTGAACGCTCAATGTACAACAACGAATGCAACTTCGTGTGTTTGTGCTGATGGTTCTTTAAATTGTCTTTTGTTACCTGACATTACAGCTTCTTGGAAGGGAATTGCTAATGGAGGATGGACAGAATACCCTCAAACGGGTGCTGGAACAAATTACAATGGTCAAGGCCCTGATGACGGCCGACTTCGCGTAACCGGTTCAACTCCAAATATTGGCCATGGATCATTTACTGTTCGAGGACAAGACGCAAATGGTAAAAGAGCATTTATTTGTGGTTCAGACACTATTTATAATGTAGCCGCTACGGGTACATTTACTTGTCCAAATGGTAATCCAAACCCAAAACAAATGTTAGTTCAACGTGTGTACAAAAAAGATGGGAATGTAATGTCGTATGTTGATTCTTGGAGAGGAAGTATGACGTATCACTCTGCACACGGTCACAATCACGTTGATGATTGGGCTGTTATGACCTTAAGAATACAAACAAGTGATCCGAATCCATTAAATTGGCCAATAGTTGGTGAGGGAGCGAAAATAGGTTTTTGTTTGATGGATTATGGACAATGTGGTACAACTACAGGAAGCACATATTACGGACACTGTAGAGATGAAAATACCGTTTATAATCAAGGAAACATCATGTTGAATACAAACTTTCCTAATTGGAATCTAGGTGGAGGTGCATACAATTGTTCTGTTGTTGAGCAAGGAATCTCATCTGGATGGACAGATGTTTACGGTAAACACCTAGATGGTATGTGGATAAACGTACCACCGAACACATGTAACGGAGACTATTACATTGTTATGGAAGTAGATAAAAATAATTATTTTCAAGAAGAGAGAGAAGACAACAACTACACAGCTGTACCAGTAACTTTAACAATGCAACAACCTGTTAATTCAGGCGCCCTTCCAATGATTAATGCTAGTGGATCTAGCAATTTATGTTCTGGTTCAAGCATGACCTTAACTGCAACAGCTGGAACAAGCTTTTTATGGAATACCGGAGCAACTACGCAGAGCATTACGGTTTCTCAACCAGGATCATATTATTGTACGGTAACAAATTATTGTGGGACTGGAACTACCGAGCCTTTTGTTGTTAATAATGTTACACCAAATGCACCAGCAACTGCTGATCAAACAATTTGTGAAGGTCAGACTGCTACACTAACCGCTACGGCCACTGGAAATGTGAGATGGTTTGATGATCAAGGGAACTTAGTTAATACAGGATTATCTTTCACTACGCCTGCATTATCCCAAAATACGACTTATTATATTGAAAATACAGATTCTTACAGCGACACTTTGTTTGCCGAACCACATACAAATGGAATAGGTGGTGGAGGTTATGTTACCAGTGCACAGTACAACATATTTAATGCTCACGAGTCACTAACAATTAAATCGGCTCTAGTCTATGCGCAATCTGCAGGAAATCTAACAATTAAATTGCAAAATGAGGCAGGACAAGATTTACAGTCAACAACTGTTGCCGTTCCAGCTGGTATGAGTAGAGTTAATTTAAACTTTGCCGTTGCTGCTGATTCTAATTTAAGACTTGGAGTAACCTCAATGACCGTTACAGGTCTATACCGAAATAACAATTCCGCAACTTTCCCATACAACTTAAATAATTCCCTTTCCATTATTGGTGCTTCAGCAGGCGCATCGTATTATTATTATTTGTATGATTGGGAAATCTTAACTCAAAATGGGCAATGTCCGAGCGCTCAAGTCCCGGTAAACATTAACATTCAACAAGTTGCAACACCCAGTATTTCTGATGTTACAATTTGTGAAGGGCAATCTGCAACCTTAACTGCAACAGGAGGATTGAATATTTCATGGTACGATTCGTCCAATCAACTCGTTGGAACAGGAGCAACATTCACTACACCAATATTAAATTCAAGTTCCACATATTCATACGCTGCAGTAAATACTGAAAATGGCTGTGAAAGCGCATCTGTTTCGGCTAATGTAGTTGTTGAGGCTTGTGCGAATGTACCTGAACTTGTTTCATTTACAAATTCGCTTGATATCTCTCCTAATCCTACAACAGGAGCTTTCACGATAAGCTACAGTGCTACTGGAAAGAATGAAATAAATGTAAAAATCATTGACTTACAAGGTAAGTTGATTTCACAAAGAAAATCTACTTCAAATCAAGGTTTAAATGAAATTATGATGAATTTGGATAAAGCCGATAAGGGTATCTACATCGTATCTATCGAATTTAAAGGTCATTCCTTCACAAGAAGAGTTGTAAAACAATAATGAATAATCTCAATAAAAAGCTCTCGATAATATTTTTTTTCGGGAGCTTTTTTGTTTTTAGTCAACCACTAATTCAGAATTTCACATCTGACAATTCTCCATTACCTTTTAATACGGTTCGCTGTATAGCTCTTCAATCACAAAAGAAATGGTTTGGAACAGACGTCGGTTTAGCAAGTTTTGACGGATTAACTTGGGAAGTTTTTACTTCAACTAATTCACCACTTACCGATGATAATATCCGCGCGTTAAAAGTTCAAAATGATTCAACTATATGGATTGGAACTATGCAAGGCGGATTATTTAAAAAAACGAATAATTCATGGGTAAATTACACTGAAACAAATTCTGGATTGCATGACAATTTAATCCGTGGAATTGAAATAGATTCTTTAGAAAACATTTGGTTAGCAACTTCAGAAGGTGTTTCAAAATTTGATGGGCAGACTTGGCAACTTTGGAATATATTGAACAACAACTTATTAACCAATAACATTACAGATATTCGAACTGGTTTCTCTAACGAAAAATATGTCGGTACGATTAATGGCGGACTTCTTTATTTTGATGCTATTGATAATTTAACCATGCATAGTATCATTGAATCAGGTCTTCCAGATAATTCATCACTAGATATTGATATTGATTCTACAGGTCAACCGTGGTTTGCAACACCAGCAGCCGGTTTGGTAACGGATTGGGGAATTGGCGGACCTTGGGAACGATGGAATACGAGTAATTCCCCCTTGCCAACAAATGGCCTTACATGTCTTGCAATTAATGAAGATGATCAGCGCATTTTTATGGGGACTGAACTTTTTGGCATCATCATAAAAAAGGGTAATATTTGGTTCAACTACAATCAAGACAATACGGATCTGCCTGAAGATCATATTACAGCAATCTTTCACGAGTCATCTAATATCAAATGGATTGGAACGTTTAATCATGGAGTAGTAAGATTAGAAGAAAATACAAACGCAATAAACGAATTTGTCATTGAAAAGAAAAAAGTTTTTCCCTCATTTCTTAATTCAGGGGAATTCACCACAATTTATCCAACCCCAAATGCACATTCAGTCACACTGCATGACCAGGTCGGAAACGAAATCAGCCTTGAAATTGATAATGGTCGTATCCTAATCCCTTTTCAAATATCTAAAGGAATCTACTTTATTCGAATTGTAGAGGAAGGATCAATAGATAGTTTTAAAATATATATCAATTAATTCTGGTTCTTTTTGTCAGTACTTTTTGATAATCTGTCATTAAAAAATCGTTAAGAATGACTTTGTGTCATTAACAATTTGACGTATTCTTTATCCAGTTAAATGGCATATAAATTGAAACACTCAACTGTTTTAAATTGAAAAATTCAACAAAATGGGAAAAATAATAGGAATCGATTTAGGAACCACAAATTCATGTGTTTCCGTAATGGAAGGAAATGAGCCTGTGGTAATCACAAACTCAGAAGGAAAAAGAACGACTCCCTCAGTAGTCGCATTTATTGACGGTGGTGAACGAAAAGTTGGTGACCCAGCAAAACGTCAAGCAATTACGAATCCAACAAAAACCATATACTCGATCAAACGATTTATGGGTACAAGTTTCGATGAATCTAAAAAAGAAGTTGAACGCGTGCCTTACGAAGTTGTTAAAGGAGACAACAATACTCCTCGCGTGAAGATAGATGACAGACTTTATTCTCCACAAGAAATTTCAGCGATGATTCTTCAAAAAATGAAGAAAACTGCTGAGGATTACCTTGGACTTGAGGTTACTGAAGCGGTTGTTACTGTCCCTGCATATTTTAACGATGCTCAACGTCAAGCTACCAAAGAAGCAGGAGAGATTGCAGGACTTACAATCAAAAGAATCATCAACGAGCCAACAGCAGCAGCACTTGCTTATGGATTAGATAAAAAAGGCATTGACCAAAAAATTGTCAAACAACTATGACAATACTCCCTATGCTAAAAAAACATTCCAACCTCCAGAAAAAATAGTTACTACAGTATATATGTACAGTAATCTGTTCCTGAAATATTTACTTTATCTAGGAGTGCAGATTTAGAAGCGGGATGTGCACAGTGCACTCTCCAATTTAGAAGCCATGAAGATTTAAAGAATCAAGAT
>JBEIKF010000034.1:0-9430 GCA_040379905.1 Crocinitomicaceae bacterium | reverse complement strand
TGCAGTTGGTCAAAAGTTTATCCGACTAATTTGATAGAACTAAAATCCCAACATTATTTTTGTAAATAAACAGTGTGATTGAAAATAAATACCTATTTTCATCCTTCGAATCAATTATTGTCATAAGTACAATTAATAATTATTCGTAAATATATTGTAAAAAAAACGATTATAAATCGCAATGTATCGTATTGATTTTTCTGATTTTTTCTCCTCAGCTTTTTCGGTTGATTGCATCATTTTCGGATACTCTGAAGATAAGATAAAAGCATTATTAATCAAACGTTCAGTTAAGCCGTTCGAAAATTATTGGGCCGTACCAGGTGATTTGGTTTATCCAGACGAAGATTTGCCACAAGCTGCAGAGCGCGTTTTATATGAGTTAACTGGATTGAAAAATGTCGAGATGCATCAGTCAGAGACGTTTGGTAATCCAAATCGACATCCAGAAGGAAGAGTTATTACAATCAGTTACTTTGCTTTAATACGAATTGAAGTTTTTGAGGTTAAGGCTTCCTCATGGGCAGAAGAGGTGAGTTGGGTTCCAATTTTTGATATTCCTCAATTGGCATTTGATCACAATCACATCTTAAATTCAACTTTTGATTTGTTGTGTCAAAAACTTCAAAACGAACCGATTTGTTTTGATTTACTTCCTGAACGTTTCACACTCAACGAATTTCAGAAATTATATGAATACGCCTTTCAAGTAGAGATGGACAAAGCTAATTTTCGAAAAAAGATAAAGAGCGTTCCGCTTGTAGCCCACGAGGAAAAGCAGAAGAATGTTAAGCATCGACCGGCAAAATTATTCTCGTTTAACAAGACTACATTTGATAAATTAAGCGAGTTGGGAGATTGTCGTTTCAAAATGTAAAGCGTTTTAGTAATTAAATCAGCTCTGTTTCTAAACTTTTTGCTGAATTTTTTGTTTTAACTAATTTACTTATTGTTCTTTTTACAATAATTAGAAAAAGTTTTATAAATTTACCCGACAAACCTGCTAGAAAATGTTTAAAAATTTACTCTTTTTCCTTTCAATTTCTTTATCTACGAGCTATTTGTTAGCACAGAATGAAAAAATTACGGGAAGCGTTAAGAACGAAATGAATCTTGGACTGCCATTGGTAAAAGTTCAACTTAAAGGTCAAAATCTTGGCGTTACAACAGATCAAGAGGGAAATTTTGAATTAAATGTTCCTAACAAGACTGTTGGAACTCTTGTTTTCTCTTTGATGGGTTACGAAAAACAAGAAGTTGATTTAAAGGGCCAATTGAAAATCGATGTAGTTCTTAAAGAAGTCTTGAATGAAAATCAAGAGGTTGTTGTAGTTGGATACGGGTCTGCAAAAAGCAAGGAATTTACAGGTGCAAATTCAAAGATCAAAGGAGAAGACGTTGAAAAACTGAATATTACCCGTGTGGACCAAGCTTTGCAAGGTCAAGTTGCTGGAGTTAATATTTCTACAAATTCTGGTTCTCCGGGTGGTTCTGCAAATATTCGGATTCGTGGACTTTCAACTTTTGGCGATAATGATCCTTTAATATTAGTTGATGGTATTGTTTATGATTCCGAAGGTTTGAATGCGCTTAATCCATCGGATATCAAATCGATCAATGTTTTAAAAGATGCAACGGCAGGTATATATGGTGTTCGTGCAGCAAATGGAGTTATTATCGTTGAAACAAAAAAAGGGAGTTTAAATAGCAAACCGCAAATCGAATACAATGCGTTTTATGGAGTTCAACAAACTTCTCGCAAACTCGATTTATTGAATGCTACAGAATATGCAGTAATTAAAAATGAAATGTTCGGATTGACCGGACAACCAATGCCATTTAATAATACAAGCCTTGGCGAAGGTACCTCATGGCAAGATTCAGTATTTCAATCAGCTCCGATGCAAAGTCACAATTTAAGTATCAACGGTGGAACATTAAATACCAGATATTCGATCGGTTTGGGCTATCTCTCACAGGATGGAATTGTAGGTGGTCCAAAAGCAAATTTTTCTCGTTACAATGCCCGCTTGAATTTCAGTACCGATTTGTCCTCGAAAATAAAATTAAATTCAGTTCTTCTTTATTCAAATGATGCGCGAAGCACATTACCTGAAAATGGAATAGGTTCTGTTCTTTATAATACGATAAATGCATTTCCGAACGTTCCGATTAAAAAGCCGAATGGACAATTTTCTTACCTTGAAGAGGTTAGTGACATAATCAACCCAATTGCTCAAATGCAAAACCAATATAATTGGAATACGGCAAATAAAATAGTTGGTAAAGAAGAGTTCATTTATGAATTTAACGATCATTTATCATTCACAAATCGAATCAATTATAATGCTGCGATGGTCGATGCAAAAGTGTTTTCTCCACTTGTTTGGTATGGAAATGGAAAATATGCAAATACAGCAATTAACGAGGAATTAGAATCTCCAACTGTCGAAATCGCTCCAGGAACTGAAATTGAAAGAGGCGCTGCTGTTTATGAAGAACGTTCCACATTTGTTGATTTGACCTATGAGGGTTACTTTAATTATGAACGCACTTTTGATTCAATTCACAAAATAAAAGGAACTGCTGGTGCTTCCATATTTCAACGCAAAGGAAGTTCGCTAAATGGCACTGCTTTTGGAATTCCGAATAATTCGATTGACTATGCTGACATTTCTGCCAACACGGCTCAAGGAGGTTATCTCAATAATGTTAGCTCTTGGGAATTTAAAGAACGACTAGTTTCTGCATTCTTGAGAGCTGAATATAGTTTAAAAGACAGATATCTTTTTTCTACGATTCTCAGACGCGATGGCTCAAGTAAATTTGGTCCAAATAGTCGCTATGGATTTTTTCCAACTGTATCCGCAGGTTGGATTCTTTCTGATGAGTCTTTTTATAAAATCAAATTCATTGATTACGCAAAGGTTCGTTTGAGTTATGGTATTTCAGGAAACGATCAAATTCCAAACTTTGCTTATCGTGGTTTATTGAATGGTGAAGGAGTTTATGTTTTTGATGATTTAATTACTCAGGGCGTTGCGATTGGTCGTCCATCTAATCCGGATTTAAAGTGGGAAACTACGCGACAATTCAATGTTGGTTTGGATCTAACATTTTGGAAGAAACTTGATTTTACCACCAATTACTTTATAAAAAACACCTTCGATTTATTATTCCAGCCTGATGTTACAGCTATTCTTGGATCCTATGGCCCAGGCGGATATCCGCCAATTATCAACGCAGGAAATGTTTCTAACAAAGGTCTTGAGTTTGAACTTGCTTACCATTTGAAAAAAGTTAAAGACTTTTCTGCGGATGTCAATTTCAATGTAACGACACTTTCAAATAAGGTGACAAAAGTTCCAACTGGAATTGATTACATCCCAGGCGCTGCCTTTAGCGTTGGGGGAGATGTCGCAACGCGTTTTCAGGAAGGATATGAAATTGGCTATTTCTTTGGATACGAGACAGCAGGTGTTTATCAAACGCAAGAGGAGATTGATAACGCTACAGTTGTTCAAGATGGTGCAAAACCAGGTGATTTAATTTTTGTTGACCAAAACGGAGATGGAGTAATTAATTTCAATGACGATTCAGATAAAACCAAATTGGGCTCTCCAATCCCTGATTTTACTTTCGGTTTCTCTTTAAATATGAAATACAAAGGTTTTGATGTTTCTGCGATGATCTATTCAGCCATTGGTCAAGAAATCATCCGAAATTTCGAGCGTCAGCAACCTTATGCTAATCAACTAGGTTATGTGATAGATCGTTGGACTGGACCGGGCTCAACAAATGAACATCCGCGTTTAACGACCGAAGCTACGCGAAATAATATCTTTTCCTCTTATTTTGTTGAAGATGGTTCTTTTGCACGTTTGAAAAATATTCAAATCGGGTATACGATTCCTGGGAAAATTCTTAGAAAGATTAAAGTCGAATCTTTACGATTCTATTTGGCAGGAAACAATCTGTTAACACTAACAAAATATCAAGGATTTGATCCAGATATTAGCTCGCCTAATGCACTTTCAGCAGGAGTTGATTATGGTTTCTATCCGCAGGCGAAGAATATCATGGGTGGAGTACAATTAAAATTTTAAACGATGAGAAGAATAATTTATTTCGGAATATTAATAATTTCTGTTGGACTTAATTTCGGCTGTAAGAAATTTCTAACGGTTGATCCACCTTATTCGCAAGATGTCGAGAATTTTTTTCAATCTCCTGAGGATTACGATCGAGCGTTGACTGGAGCATATGATATGCTACAAGGTTCCTTTATGACACTTTGGATTGGTGAAATAGCTTCTGATAATGCCATCGCAGGTGGTGAAAGTGTTAACGATTCACAGGGCCTTCATCAAATAGATGACATGACCCACGGTGGTGTCAATAATGAATTGAGAAATGTTTTACGATGGAATTATACCGGAATAACACGAGCGAACTACATTCTTGAGAACAAGGATAATATTGATTTTGTTGGCAAGGATCATATAATCGCCGAAGCTAAGTTTTTGAGAGCCTACTATTATTTTGAATTGGTAAAGTACTTCGGAGATGTTCCATTAATTATTGATAAACGAATCGGAATTGAAGAAGCGCTTCAAATTCCTCGTTCACCAAAAGCTGAGGTATACGCCCAAATTGAAAAAGATTTTTCGGAAGCTGCACAAGTTCTAAATCCAATTGCATCGCAAAAAGGAAGAGCGACCAAAGGAGCTGCATTGGCATTTTTAGGTAAGGTTTATTTGTATCAAAACAAATTTTCAGAAGCTTCTTCGACCTTTGATGAGGTAATCAATTCTGGAATTTACAGTTTGATTCCAAACTACAATGATCTGTTTTCTGTTGCCAATGAAAATAATTCAGAAACTATCTTTGATGTTCAGTATACAGGTTTGGAAGGCGGAAGTTATGGCTGTTTAATCTGTTTAGAAGGAAATGCAGCAGTTGGTTTTCAAGGTATCCGTCAGTATAATGGTCCTGTTTATGGAGATGGGAACAGTTATAATTTACCAACACAAGCTTTGTATGACGCATTTAGTTCAATCGACCCGAGAAGAGGTGCAACAATTCTAGATATCGAAGCATTCATTGCGGCTCAGCCAGATGCATCCTCAATTACCTATGCGCAAGGTGCAGGAGGACATACGGGATACTATAACAACAAATACATTAAACGACAAGGAGAAATAGGGCTTCCTGATAATGATTTGACAAGTCCTGTAAATTATAGAGTTATGCGATATGCCGATGTTTTGTTGATGGCTGCAGAAGCGCATTATCAAACTGGGAACACGTCAAAAGCACAACAGCTAGTCAATCAAGTGCGCGTTAGAGCTGGAGTTCCTGGATTAGCTGTTAATTCAATAAATGTAATTTACAAAGAAAGACGCTTTGAACTTTCTGGAGAGGGATTACGTTTCTTTGATTTGGTGCGAACGGGTCAGGCGGCAGATTTTATTCAAGGATTTATTCCTGGTAAACACGAAGTTTTTCCTATACCACAAGTAGAAATTGATTTAGCTGGAGGATCTTGGCCTCAAAACTCAGGATATTAAATTTTTAAAATATGAAATCTAACTTACTACTACCTTTTGCGTTTTTACTAGTTTTATTCGCTTGTAAAAAAGAAGAACCTAAACTCGGACCTCCACCTACTGTTTCGGATGCATCATTTACATTTGCTGAATCAGCTAGTAACGCCAATATCATAGACTTTACTGCAAATAATCCAAATATTCAATGTGTTTGGGATTTTGGAAATGGAACAACGGCTAATGGATCGAATGTTTCTTGTCCTTATCCTTATGCAGGAACATACTCAGTTAAATTGACTGTATTTGCATCGGGTGGAAGTAAAAGTACCACGCAGCAAGTGACTATAGCTCAAGATAATTTAGGTTTATTAAATAATCCTATTTACACGTTTTTGACGGGTGGTGTTAACGGCCCAGGATTTAAAACATGGGTAATTGACTCATTGGGTTCAGGGCATTTTGGAGTTGGTCCTGATCCAATCAGTCCTCTTGGAAATGTCCCTGAATGGTGGGCGGCCGGTGCCAATGAAAAGCCAGGTTGCGGACTATATGATGATCAGTATGTATTTCATTTAAATGCTTTTAAATTCGATATGGTGAATAACGGAAATGTATATATACATAATTCATTGGCTGCATCATTCCCAGGTTCATATCAAAATCTTGGGGATTTTACAGCGCCTTATTCGAATCAACTAGACGAATCTTGGAATTTAACAGAGGGAGCCGATACAACAATTACAATTTCAAACAATGCATTTATTGGATTCTATACGGGGGTAAAAACATATAAAATCATTGAGATTTCAGATACAACAATGTTTCTCCAATATAAGCATCATGCAGGAGGTCTTCATTGGTATCTTAAATTAAAAAGTCTTTAAACGAATTAATATGAACAAAATGCATCTTTTTTTAATTGTTCTTGTCGGATTGTTTTCTTGTGAAAAACCTGAGCCACCTGCAATTGTGCTGCCAACGAATTTAGTTACGGCAATTAATGTGAATGGTTCAGAAATAAACGTTCAAGCTACTGCTGACAATACTAATTTTTATACGTTTACCTTTATTCGTGGAAATGACTCAACAACGATAGAATCGAATAGCGGAATAGCGAATTATACTTGCTCGGTCTCAGGAACCTATGTTGTAAGAACACTTGCAAATACTTCTTACACGGATTACATTTCTAGAACAGATACTGTCGTCGTGAACGTGACAAGTGGTACGTCAGGAGCACCTACAACAGGTTATACATCGCCTTTAACTTATTCTGGTCTGTCATTGGTATGGGATGATGAATTCAATGGGACAAGTCTTTCACCCGATTGGACTTTTGACATCGGAACAGGAAGTGGAGGCTGGGGTAATAATGAACTTCAATACTATACCAATCAGAATCATTCTGTAAACAATGGTTACTTGGAAATAACTGCGAAAGAAGAGACATTCAATGCGCAGCAATACACTTCAACACGATTGAAGACTCAAGGAATCAAATCGTGGAAATATGGTCGAATTGATATTCGTGCAGCTTTGCCATATGGTCAAGGAATTTGGCCTGCATTCTGGATGTTGGGAGACAATATAAGTTCGGTAAGTTGGCCTACTTGTGGAGAAATAGATATAATGGAAATGATCGGAGGTTCTGGAGACAGGGATAGAACTGTTCACGGCACCGTTCATTGGAACGAAAATGGATCGCATGCCCAGTTTGGAAATAGTAAAACACTTCCATCTGGAAAATTTGCAGATGAATTTCACGTTTTTTCAATTGTTTGGAATCAAAGTTCGATAACATGGTTCTTGGATAATGTTCCTTACAATACAGTTGATATTACACCTGCAAACATGAGTGCATTCAAAGAAAAATTCTTTTTGATCTTCAATATGGCAGTTGGTGGTAATTGGCCTGGAAATCCTGATGGAACAACAATCTTTCCTCAGAAAATGTATGTAGATTACGTTCGTGTATTCCAATAATAATGAGCTCAGGAACCTTTAAATCAATAAAATTCTTTTTAATTATTTTGATAATTGGAATTTTTACTGCCTGTAAAAATGCCGAGTTCGTTTCTTCAACCGTCAAGACTCCAGAATATAAGGCAATAAATGATCGTATTTCAGAAATGTCCTTGGAGGAAAAAGTCGGTCAAACCTGTCAAATCACCTTGGATGTTATTCTAAAAACAGACGAAAAAGGAGTTCCTGTTAGTCCTGCAATTATAGATACGAATAAATTAAATGAAGCAATTTTCAAATACAAAGTTGGCTCTGTATTGAATGTTGGTTCGCATACGTTTATTTTGGAAGAGTGGAAAGGGATACTTAAATCTGTACACGCACCGTTTCTTGCTGGTAAAACGAAGAATCCAATTATTTATGGTATCGATGCAATTCACGGAATAAATTACACCGTTGGAGCAACTTTATTTCCACAAGAGATTGGTTTGGCAGCAACTTGGAATCCAGAATTAGCAAAACAATTTGGTGAAATTACTGCCTATGAAACTCGAGCTTCAGGTATTCCATGGAATTTTTCCCCGGTTTTGGATTTGGGTCGACAGCCTCTGTGGTCAAGGACATTTGAAACACTTGGCGAGGATCCATACCTTGCATCAACAATGGGAGCTGCTATAATTGATGGTTATCAAGGCGGTAAAAATCCAGATAAGTTTCACGTGGCTTCTTGTATGAAACATTTCGTTGGATACAGTGGTTCTTTAAGCGGTCGCGATCGCACACCAGCATGGATCCCCGAAAAATACATGAAGGAGCTTTATCTGCCATCTTTTAAAAAGGCTGTTGAACACGGGGCTTTGACAGTCATGATTAATAGTGGTGCTGTGAACGGTATACCGGGACATCTAAATCATAAATTAATTACAAAAACACTCAAAAATAACTGGGGATTTGAAGGTTTTGCTGTGTCGGATTGGGAAGATTTCATCATGATTCATTCGGTTCATCGCACTGCCCCAACTTTATCTGAGGCTTACATTCAAGCATTTAATGCAGGTGTGGATATGAGTATGGTTCCGTTGAGTCCACAATACAAGGAATACTGCGAAATCATGATTCAAGCAGTGAAAGAAGGGAAAATATCAGAGGAAAGGTTGAATGATGCCGTTCGAAGAATTCTTTTGGTTAAGTCAAGAGTTGGTCTGTATTCTGAACCTCTCCCAAATCAAGAGCAATATACTAAGTTTGCAAGTCAGGAATTCAAAAATAAATCAAAAGAAGCTGCACTCGAGTCAATAACATTATTGAAGAATGAGAATAACACATTGCCTTTAAGCCCGAATCAAAAGGTTCTTGTTGCAGGTCCGACAGCAAATAATTTGATATTCTTAAATGGTGCTTGGACACATACTTGGCAGGGAGTTGATACAACTTACAATACAAAAAATTGCCTGAATGTAAGAGAAGCTTTTGAAAAAGAGAT
Source organism: Crocinitomicaceae bacterium (assembly GCA_040379905.1). GTDB lineage: Bacteria > Bacteroidota > Bacteroidia > Flavobacteriales_D > Crocinitomicaceae > UBA952. The sequence continues at coordinate 436 of JBEIKF010000034.1, read as the reverse complement.
TGGAAAATCAAATTGTTTGTATGCGCCAGGTTCTGAGCTAATTCTTGAAAAAGATTTCGAAAATACACGTTTCAAGAATTTGGATGATTACAAGCAGAAAGTTAAAATGTGTGATGTTGTAGTTCTTTGTCTTGGAGAATTACCATCTACTGAAAAACCAGGAGATATTCGTTCCTTGAATTTATCGAACGAACAAATGGAATTAGCACGAATTGCATCTGCTGAGAAAAAGAAAGTCATTTTGGTGTTATTAGAGGCTAGACCTAGAATAATTCATGATATCGTTGATGATGCGAATGCAATTATTCAAGCTTATTTACCCGGAGACTTTGGTGCAGAAGCATTGGTTGATTTAATTTATGGCAAAAGAAATTTCAGTGGTAAACTTCCTTACACATATCCGAAATATGATGGAGTGATTGAGTTTTACGATCAT
>JBEIKF010000033.1:0-9478 GCA_040379905.1 Crocinitomicaceae bacterium | reverse complement strand
GTGGTGAGTCCAGTTACAAAGAACTGTGGTGATAGCAGAGTTGTAAATCCGTTATCTACATCGTCAAAATCCGCATTAAAATTTGGATTATTGCCTGTAACAAAGGCAAAGTTTCCACAATCTAAATCTGCATCGAAACCAGGAACGGTCTTGTTTGTTGGATTTGGAATACCTCTTTCCCAATTTCCCGTCTCGGCATTTGCTATTACTGACCAGCCAAAATCAAATTCAAAATCATCATAATATCCCTTTTCAAGTTCAATTATTAGTTCGACGGAATTTTCTGTGATTACCGAATCATAACAGATGGTTTTGTAGCCCCATTTTCCAACTTGAACACGATAAACATCACCATCCTGATAATACAAGGTAAGACTTTCTTGCCCCAATGCATTGCTAATCCCATTATGTTCAATGAGTGGATGAATTAATTTGATTTGAGCATTTGCTATAGGAATTGTTCCTCCAACTTCAAAAACATGAATATCCAAGTTAAATGGCGGGATAGGAATTAACTGGGTCGAAAGGGTGGCATACTGACCTTGAAATAACTGAATGGACTCCGTTTTTGGGTAATAACCGATCTTTTGGAATGTTACATCATATGTGCCCGTCCCAAAAATACCCGTTTTGTATAAACCGGTTGCATTTGTTAATTCCAATTGATCATTCAAAACAATTTGAACTGAAACGCCATTCAATGGATTTCCATTACTGGCATCCGAAACGATTCCTTCAAGGTAGGACGCTTTTTGATAATTCGGGCCCAAAATGAATAATCCTTCCGTAATATCAGCAGCTAATATTGTTCCGGAAGGCAAGTATGGATAAACACCCCAACAACCATCGTAACTAATTGTTTGTCCCGGATAGGTGTCATATTGTCCAATTTTAATCACATTATCCGGATTGGTGATATCATGAATTACAACCCCATCGGAATAATAACTTGTAATCAAATAATCCCCTTTAACATGGGTGTTATGCGGAACCACTCCCATTCCTGGTGAGTTTTGTGTTCGGTCAACTTCGAAAATATTTGTAGGATCCGAAATATCATAGACCCCAATAAACGCGCCTGTTACTTCATCTGTCGTGTAAACATAACTACCATTCGCAGATGGCCAAATATTATGCGTAAAGCTACTTGGGGTTATTTTGGTTCCTAATAAAAGTGGATTTGCTTTGTCTGAAACATCAACCAAACTAAAAAAACCATCGTAAATATGCGCTGCATAAAGTGTGTCATTTCGGGCAAAACCGTCGTGAATATACCAATTATCAAATACTCCGACCTCAATTGGGTTCATTGGATTCGTTTGAACATCTAAAATAATTGCTCCACCATTTCCACGATTCGCACCAAATATGAAAGCGAAACCATTTTCATCTATGAAACAAGTATGAGCAGACTGCCAAGAGCTTGCAGATGGACCGGTATATAAAGTAGTGGTTAGGTTTGTGGATTGAGGAAGTGGTGTTAAATCGATTATAAGCAAACCATCTTCGGCTTCCGTAGTAACATATACATAATTTCCATATACACAAGGATCTCGCCAAATAGACTCAGAACCTGGCAGCCAAAACACTTCAATTGGATTAGTGGGTATTGTAACATCAACAATGGAAGTTCCTTTTGAAGTTCCAACAACGGCGTATTCATTACCGAGTTCATCTACATAGCCCCAAACGTCATTCAAATTTGCGCCATGTAATGTTTGATAATCGATATGTGAAAGTGAATCGATATTTTGAGCAAAACCGAAGGACTTCATGAAAAAAATAATCCACGTATAAACTATAATATTCTTTATTTTCATAGGCTCAAATTGATTTGACTCATCTTTTGAAAGTTAATTTAGTAATCATATAAGTTCAAAGAAATAAATTATTCCAAAGACAATAGCGCCCACAGAAATGTAATATGTCCCTCCCGTTTGTGCTACAGAATGATAACTTAGAACTGTGAAACCAATTCCTCCGAAAAACAGAGCAAATCCAAGTAATTTCTTCCAGGAAGAATTTTTAATTTTATTTTCGCTTGTTAAACTATCAAATTGATTTAGCATATTTAAATATCTTTCTTTGGGAAGATTACCCATTTTTAAAATGTGTTTTACCTCTTTTTCACTCTTATTAAAATTAATATTTTGTTGATTTAGGTATTCTAAAATTTTACTATCATCATATGAACTTAAATCCTTGAAATTCTTTGAAATAATTTCATTTTTTAGATCCTGAAAATTTGGAATATTTCTTCTATTTAATTCTTCCTCAGCTTCGGTAACGGCGTTTTCTTGAAAATTAAAAGCTTTCAAAAAAACAATTTCAATTAATTCATCATTACTTTTTTGCTTCATTAAATCTCTAAATTCCATAGTACTAAATCATTACTTATAAAATAAATATTGCAGCGAGAATAAATATAAGAATGATAACCAAGTATTGCCAAACATCTGGAAAATATTTTGAAATAAGTTCTTTCCAATTCATAAGCTTATTTTACTTACATCTAACTTGTTTCCACAATCAAAATGTCCTTTAGGGCAAGTAATTTTACCGTGTAGACCACATGGTCGGCATGCTAAATTCATGACTTCTATTACTTCATTTTTATCAGACAATGGACCAAAACCAAATTTAGGACTTGTAGAACAAAATAAAGCAGTTACAGGAGTATTCATTGCGCTCGCGATGTGCAATGGACCTGAATCATTAACAAAGACGTGTTGGGCCTTGCTGAATAGCGCCGCGGTTTCCATTAGCTTTAATTTTCCACATAAATTATTCAACTCGATGCATTGGGATTTTTGAATTATCTCCTCGCACGAGGCATAATCGGAAGAGGCACCTACCAAATAAATACGATATTCAGAGGCTGCATGCCGAATAATTTCAATCCACTTTTCAATGGGTGCTTGTTTGGTTTTCCAAACAGATGCAGGAGCTATACATATAAAAGGAGTTTCTGCAAGCTCATCCACTTTCTCAAAATCAGCCTTGTTTGGGTATAATTTTGGACGTCTTATCAATAATTTACATTGCGCTTGAATCAAGGATAGATTCCGATCAACTTCATGCTGTCCATTTGAAATCTGGTGTTCAAAACGTTTATCAAACAAAAAGGACATTGGATTTTTTTTGAATCCTATAATTTTTTTGCCTGCTGAAAAACCAGCTATCAATCCTGATGATACAAAACGTTGCAAATTGAATACAAAATCATATTTTTCTCTTCGAATCTTACGAATATTATCAAGTAGCGAGTGTGATTTTTGAGTCTTATCAAATAAAAAAACATTCGAAATAAGTGGGTGATTATTCACTAATTCCTCATTTCCTTTTTTTATTAAAAAATCAATTTGACAATTCGGATAATTGACTTTTATGGTTTCAATTAGAGGAGTAGCAAGAATTACATCCCCAATAAAAGCGGTTTGAATAATCAGAACTTTATTCATCACCTTATTAAACTTACGAATCCTCTTTTGGAATAAGATTTACCATCTTGGTCTTCAAATTCAATCAAATAAATATAGCTATCATTTCCGGCATACTGACCTGTTGAGTCTATTTTACCATCCCATCCTTCCAAAATATCATCTGTTTTAAAGAAAATTGTTCCCCAACGATTATATATTTCGAATGAATAATTCTTTTCGGAAACATTGGTAATTACCGGAATAAAAATTGGATTCATTCCTTCAGGTGTGAAGGCATTTGGAATGAATACCAATGGAACGTAATTTAGGCAAAAATCATTGGATTGACTTGAATCTTGAAATCCGAATTCATTTCCATCTTTCTCCACAGCAACTATTCTGTAACACATGGCTCCATTAGCATAATCATCAATTGTGCTTGACATTGTATTCGAAACAAGATTGTTTATATCATCGGTAAACGAATAAACCTCTTGATTTTCATCAACATTTGGAATTGAGGCTATAGGAGGATCTGTGAAATTGCCATTAAATGAACGAAAAACTAAGTAATGATTAACACCGGCATTAAATCCTTCGTAACGATTCCATTGAATCGTATTGATTAAGTCATATTCATTTGCTGTTCCAGTAACATGAATCGTTCTATTGATATTTGCATAGTTAGGAGAAAAAACTCCGCAACTATCAACGTATTTCGTTCTATATTCAATAGCATTATCATGAACTTGAGCAGTTTCATCTATGAATGTTGTAAAATCTCCGTTAACGGGAATATTGGAAAGAATTTCAAATGCTCCACCTGCAGTTTTTCTTCGTTCAAATTGAATGGCTTGAATTCCAACCGATGCATCAATGTAGTCGGTTAGTACCACCTTGTTTTCTTCAATTGTTGCTAATTTAAAATAATGATAGGCAGGTATACTTGGTGTAGGAACAAATACGCAAGAAGGAGATGAAAAAGCACCATTTCCATCAATAAACCTCGCTTCAATGTAGAAACAATAGTTTTCTCCGCTAGTAACATCCAAGGTGATAGAAGTATCAGTAGTAGGCCCTAAATTAAACCATTCACCATTTTGCTTATTCCAAACAACATATTCCATCACCTGTCTACCAACGTATCGCGTCCAAAATAAAGAAACTGTTTTTTCGCACATTTGAACCGTTGAATTTAAAACCATGGTACTGTTGATGTTGGCTTTGGCGGAAGTTTGAAAAGTAACAGGAACCGCAGATGTATAGCACGAGTCGAATGCAGCTACGGAATAAGAAAAAGGACCATTCGCTAAATCCTCTTGATAAGAATAACTTGTATTTTCCAATCCCCAAATCGTGTCTAACTCAAAAAGAAATCCATTGCCATCAAAGGTATAAACTACATAACCATAGGTATCTGGCTGAGCATTTTGATTCCAAGAAACTAAAACATTTCCAACTAACGTTGTATCAGCACCAACTCCAAGAAGCAAAGGTATATCTGGAGTTATCATGTCCTCAAAATCATCACCTTGTACGTTGGATGTATAATCGCAGATTGCTGTGGGTAAACTAATTTTATAAGAAATGAAAGCCTGACAGATGTCTATTGTATCCTTGTAAATGGTTGAATTGTATAATGTGCTATCAATCAACGTAAATGTACCTGCAGGATATTCGCGATAAATATGATAATATGAGTTAAATGAACTTAGCTGATTTACACAAGGCTTATTCCATTGTAAAACTGCGGTGCCATTTATTGGATTTATTACATCTAAATGAATATTTGATATGGTATCTGAATTTTTTAAAACATTCCCATCACAACCGCTGCGAACCGATACAAAATAATGTTTTGCGATATTGGGCGCAGGAATGGTAGCTTGTGTAGTTGAAATGTTGGCAATAGGAGCACCTATTATTCCATCCTCAACTGAATGAATTTGGTATTCAACGAAAGAATTTGTAGGATTCGCAACTTGATTCCATTTAATTGTCAAATCACCATTATTTTCTGTTTGAATACAGTTGATTTGGGTAGCAGGAATAATTCCTGGATTTACAACAAAAATCGTAACAGTAACATAACTAACTTTAGGAACTGGACAGAAATCATCTTGAACTTTGAAAACAAAATTATAAGGAACGATATCTGCTACAATTCCATATTGATTAACAAGATGATCACAAGTGGTTTGCCATGTAAATGTTGACGAAACTTGTTGTGTACCTATTATGGGAGCGCTTGCGTTCAAAGTTGCACAAGGCTCTATATCACATCCCAAAGTAGATGTCAGCCCAGCGCCAAACATCGGTCCCGATGCTGTTAAAAACAGTTTCTGAGGAGTAACGCCATCCTGCAATAGTTCAGCGTCAACAGCATCAAGGTTAAAGGTTAATAAATCTCCCGCATTAACTGTAGTCGTATATCCTCCCCCGAATGGAGGTGTAATAATAGGAGCATTATTCGCTTGAGAACAAGGCATAACGACAATCTGCATTTCACGTTCAACCTCAGAAATTAAAATACCTTGACGGAAGGATCTTACGCGAACTTTTATCAAGTAGTTTCCTGAATTGTATGAAGTAAATGTCAACTCACCCGTAATGGGATTTATTTGTGAAGGAACATTAGAAGGATTTAAGGATATATCTGGGGTGGGATTAAGGTAGGAAAACCCTGCTTCGAAAGGGATTGGATTGGGGGAGATTGGTGGATTATATATTGCACCAGGGAAATAGTTGAATGGGATTCCAAAATCGAAATGAACTGAATCTAAATCTGGATCCACAGCGTTCATGTTATATTGATAGGGACTTCCTGTGCATCCAACAAAATTCGGACCCTGTAAAAATTGAGGTGATGAGTCGGCACATCCCGTTCCGATTAATCCTGGAATCGCGAACATTTTGGCAGCCAAAGTAATTCCATAAGATGATGGATTGCTGATGTTTGTAAGTGCGCCACTTCTCGAATAATTTTCATAGGTAAAAATCCACCCATCTGAAGGTGGTATCCCGATTAAAACGAGAGGTAAACTTCTGTACACGACACGTTCTATTGCACCAATCCCATTTCCTCCAGCGCTACCTGTACCACATTCCAATTGGGATGCAAATCCTGTTAACGCTGTGCAGATTGGCGATACATCTTCCCGAGACACAAAAGGTAGATTAATTGTTGTAATTGTAGGGTGATTCCAAACACGCAAGTTTTCTGAAACCGTATTTACCTCAGCACCATTGCAATCTCGATAAAAAACCAATTGAAAAACATACGCATTTCCGCCAACACAAGTGTATGTTAACTCCCCACCCATAGCATGAGAAGCATGTATCTTCACAGATATCAATACAAATAGTACAAGACAAAAAATGCTTTTCATTAGTTAATTAACGCAACGTAATACAAAGTATTATAACGAATTGCCATAAAGAAAGTTGCTATCCTGCTGTTATTATATTCATTGTATCCCAACCTAAATATTTTCGAGCTATTTCGCGCAATTCATCAGGTTGAATTGTTCGGACTTTTTGTATGTATCGGTTATAGAATTCCAAATCCATATTATGATTTTGAACGCCAATAAACAAATCCATCGTAGCATATGGCCCATCAGCACTTTTCAATATTTGTCCAAGCAAATAGCTTCGAACTAAGTCGAGCTCTTCTTTTTCAATTAACTCTGTTTGAAGAATTTCTATTTCTTTTCGAATTTCATCAATTGTTTTCTCGGTAAATTCTGATCCAACTTCAGTAGCAATAATAAAGTAACCCGTATGCTGTAGTTCACTTACAAAAGAACCAATCCCATATGTATAACCCTTATCTTCTCGAATGTTTTTCATCAACCGACTACCAAAATAATCCCCAAGTATGGTGTTCAGAATCGTAAATGAAATATAATCCTCATGCGCCTTGTTGAAAAGAACTTTACCAATTCGAATAGCAGTTTGTAATGCGCCTTTTTTTTCAACATGAATTCTACCCGGGGAATTAGTAAAGTCTTTTTTAAATTGAGGAACTTCATACATGCCCCATTTTTTAGACTGATTTAAAATATAATCTACATCCCTTTGATGGATATCCCCTACCAAAACAATTTTCGCTAATCCTTTCTTGTAATATTGTTCGAAAAAGTCAACAATTTCACTTCGTAATAAATTATCAAAGTCGTCTAGATTGGCAAATCTTCCATAATCGGTTTGATCGAAGAGCGATTTTTGAAAAGCTCTTTGGGCTAAAACACCAACTTTTTCTAGGCTTACTTGTAATTTTTGTTTTCTTTCGTTTATAATTTCATCGAATTCCGATTGAGGAAAAATAACAAAGTTCATTGCCTCTTCAAAAATTCGGAAAATATGAATCATTTGTTCATTCAACCCATAGAAAGAAACAACAGCATATTCATGAGTTACACTTACATCCTGATACGCGCCGGCATCATCGAGTAAATTGTGAAAAGTAGTTGAATCCTTTTCATTCGAACCTGAAAACAACATTCCTGCTGTAATCGACGCCACTAAACTCTTTGATCGAATGGTTCCCGCATCGAAATAAAAATCCAATCTTGCAGTAGCGTTTGCAACGTCATTGATCCAAAAAAATGGAACATTTTCATTAATCTGTTCAATTTTTGGAGAAACGAATTTAACTTCCTCTACTTCTTTAATTTCTGGAGCAACAGTTCTATCAAGCATCTTTAATCGATTTAATTTTCAAAAGGGAACAATTTTCTTTTTGAAGAATTTCAAGAGCGACAGAACGCAAGGCTCTCGGTGTTATGGATTGATAAATAAGGTGTTCTTCATTCACCCCATTTGCATCGCCTAACATTTCAAAAAAACATAAATTCATCGCTCTATTCAACAAACCTTGTTCTTGAAATTCGCGAGCGGTTCTTATTTTTAATTTCAAACGATCCAATTCATTATCGTCAATTTCCGTTTTCTTCACATCTTCTAAACAATTCCATAGCGCATCGTCGAATTCCTCAAATTTCACCCCTTCGTTCAATTTACCAGTAATAACAAATAAACCATGATCCAAAGAACCTGTAATGTATGCTGTAATCTCAGAAACTAACTGTTTTTCCTTTTTTAATTTAATGCTTAATCGTCCTGATTTTTCACGACCAATGGCATCACTTAAAACATCTGTTACATAATATTTTTCATTTTTTCTTTCCGACATTTTAAATGCGTAATAAAAAGCATTTGCAGGCACGTTGCGTTCAACCTCCAATTCTCGAAATTCACTTTGCTCTGGTTCTAAAGGCAAGATTCGAGGCGGTTTTTTACCAGAAGGAATTGCCCCAAACCAATGATTAACACGCTTTTTTACAAATTCCAATTCGAAATTTCCAGCCACACAAAGAATGGCATTGGAAGGATTATAAAATCGTTGAAAAAAAGATTTAACATCCTCCATTTTCGCATTTTCAATGTGACTTATTTCTTTTCCTATTGTCGCCCATTTGTAAGGATGCTTTTTGTAAGCCAAAGGTCTAAGCAGCAACCAATCATCACCATAAGGCTGATTTAGATAGCGTTGTTTAAACTCCTCAATAACCACTTGTCGCTGGACCTCTAGACTCTTTTCAGTTAAAGCGAGGGAAAGCATTCTGTCACTTTCAAGCCAAAGGGCCGTATCAAGATTATTTGCAGGTAATGTTTCATAATAATTCGTAATATCATTTGATGTAAAAGCATTATTATCACCACCTGCTTTTTGTAATTCCGTATCGAATTCAGGGATATTTATGGAGCCTCCAAACATTAAATGCTCGAATAAATGAGCAAAACCGGTTTGTTCTTCCGATTCATCTCTTGCACCAACATCATAGAGTAAATTGACAACTGCCATTGGCGTTGAAGGATCTTTGTGGAAAATAACTTTCAACCCATTGTTTAATTCGAAACGATCAAAGTGTATCATTAAAATTGAAATTTAGTTGTTTTTTGTTCATCTAATGCCATTCTAAATTCATCTAGAATTTCACGAATCACATCAGTTGCATGCATGATTTTCGGAATGAGGGATGCTACTTGTC
>JBEIKF010000032.1:0-9607 GCA_040379905.1 Crocinitomicaceae bacterium | reverse complement strand
AGAAGTGCAAAAGCTCAGGGAGTTTGGTTAAAAAAAATAATTAGCACTCTTCATTTATTTTGTCCACTTACTGATGAAGGGAATTTGATTAAACTAAAAGAAGAGGAACAAATGAAATTACCCTTGGATAAACTTCCTGGTTTCACCGGAAAAAACATTCCAAATTCATATTCAGGTGCGCGCATGTATACGACCGCATTATGGCGAATTTATCTTCAGTTTGATGTAACCCAAGAAAGAGACGACTATGGAAATCCATACACCGTAAATTTCATTTCAGCAAGAGTTGAACCGTTCTGCCAAAATCATGATCTCGGAGAAGGCGCGCGATATTACCATCCATTAATTTATGAATGGGAAAAGTAAACTATTTGAAATACTTTGCTCTAATGAATATACGAAATCCTTATTAATCCAACGAACCAATCATTTTCGAAGGGTCAACATATAAATCATATTCTTCAGGTGTAACATGACCCAATCCTACTGCTGCTTCTTTCAAAGTAGTTCCGTTCTTGTGAGCGTATTTAGCTATTTCAGCGGCTTTGTAGTAACCTATTTTCGTGTTCAACGCCGTTACCAACATCAAGGAATTATCCAAATGTTGTTTTACCATCGGTAAATTAGCTTCAATTCCAATCGCACAATTGTCAGCAAAAGAAACACACGCATCTCCAATTAATCGAGCCGACTGCAAAACATTGTAAGCAATTACTGGTTTGAATACATTCAATTCAAAGTGTCCATTGGAACCTGCGACAGCAACCGCCATGTCGTTACCCATAACTTGTGCGCAAACCATCGTTAATGCTTCAGGCTGAGTTGGGTTTACTTTTCCTGGCATAATAGAAGAACCTGGTTCGTTATCTGGGATAATGATTTCTCCTATTCCACATCGTGGACCTGAGGAAAGCATTCGAATGTCATTGGCGATTTTCATCAACGAAACTGAGGCTCTTTTCAAAGCACCAGAAAGCTCAACCATTGCATCGTGTGCAGCCAAAGCTTCAAATTTATTTTTAGCCGTAACGAAAGGCAAGCCCGTAAATTCAGCAATTTTTTTTGCAACCAACACATCATAACCTTTTGGCGTATTCAATCCTGTTCCAACAGCCGTTCCTCCTAAAGCAAGTTCAGTAACTGCAACCAACGCATTGTTAATTGCACGAACCGAATTATCAATCTGTGCAACATACCCACTGAATTCTTGACCTAAAGTCAAAGGAGTTGCATCCATAAAATGCGTTCTACCTGTTTTTACCACATCTTTGAATTGTTCCACTTTCGTTTGAAGTACGTTTCTCAAATGCAATAAACCAGGAAGTGTGGTTTCAATAGTCATCTTGAAAGCTGCAATATGCATGGCTGTAGGATAGGTATCGTTTGACGATTGTGATTTATTTACATCATCATTTGGATTCAACACTTTTTGTTCGTCCAATAAATTACCTCCATTAACCACATGACCGCGATTCGCAATTACTTCGTTACAATTCATATTGGATTGTGTCCCTGAACCTGTTTGCCAAATAACTAATGGAAATTCAGAATCATGCTGACCAGTAAGAATTTCATCACATACTTTCGATATCAAGTCTCTTTTTTCAGCTGGTAGAACTCCTAAATCACAATTCGCGTGAGCAGCAGCCTTTTTTAAATAAGCAAATGCATGAATAATTTCGATTGGCATTGAGCCCTCTGGACCGATTTTAAAGTTATTTCTTGAACGCTCAGTTTGTGCTCCCCAATAACGATTTGCAGGTACTTTAACCTCGCCCATCGTGTCTTTTTCAATTCTAAATTCCATTTTTTGTTTTTTATTTGTATTTAATTTTTAATTTTACAACGAAATCGTTCGCAAAAATAATAGAAGATGAGCACTTTTGGTATCGTATTATTTCTTTTAATTGCCGGAATGGCATTTTGGATGTTGATTTTTTTAATGGGTTTCATCCTTCCATTTTGGATTACTTTAGGTTTATTCGAACAACTTCGTCCGAAAAGAATTTTTGAAGACAAAGAATCCGCATAGGATTTCACTAAAATAATATTGAAGCGCGTTGGTTAATACTGATGCGCTTTTTTCATTTGCAAATCCAAGAAACAATAAACGTCAAAGCTTCTTATTTACTACATTATCTATTATCTTTGCAATAAATTTTTTCAGAATGTCAAATCACGAACGAATTTCTACTAACAAAGCTCCAAAACCAGTTGGATTATACCCACATGCAAGACGTGTTGGAAATCTATTGTTTCTTTCAGGTGTTGGGCCAAGGGTAGCCGGTTCTGATGATTCGGATTCTGCAGTGCCTGGGTTAAAATTGGACAAAAATGGAAATTTCATCGAATTTGACTTTGAAGCACAATGTCGCAGTGTTTTTGATAATGTTCGCATCATCTTGGAGGAATCGGGTTCAAGCTGGGATCAATTGGTTGATGTGACGGTGTTTTTGGTAAATATGAAACGTGATTTTCATACATACAATCGCATTTACGCTGAATATTTCAAGGACAATTTACCTTGCCGAACAACGTGTGGGATTAATTCACTTCCAACGCCAATCGCCATTGAGTTGAAGTGCATAGCGACGATTTAATTGAATATAAAATGAATAATGTAGAATGTAAAATGGAACCTATTATCAATTTTACATTTTACATTCTAAATTAAAAAAATATGACTGGATTTATCATTCGAATTGCATTAGCAGTATCAGCTTTGAGCTTCAATGTTTGGCTTTTTGCAACAGGACATTGGGGTTGGGGAATCACCTTTCTTTTTGTAACGGCTTTAATTATTTTGTCATTTTTCAGAAATGAAAATATGATTTTGGCGTTAAATCAAATGCGTGTCGGAAATACAGACAAAGCAAAAAAATACATTGACCGAATTACGCATCCACAGTTTTTACCAAGAAAACAACACGCCTATATTTTGTATTTGAAAGCGGTGATGGGTTCTCAAGAAATGGGTTTTGCAAAAAGTGAGCAATTACTTCGAAGAGCAATAGAGCTTGGACTTCGTCAGCCTGAAGACAATGCAGTGGCTAGAATGCATTTGGCGGGAATTTGTGCGCAAACGGGAAGAAAAAACGAAGCTGTTTCCTTATTGGGTGAAGCCAAAAAAATGGATAAAAACGGGATGTTGAAAGATCAAATTAAAATGATGCAACAGCAATTGCAAATGGCACCTTCCAAAAACCAAATGCGCATGGCTCAAATGATGGGTGGAAGAAAGAAAATGCCTAAAATGCGTTGATGCATGTCCAAATTACCACACATTTTCTCTAACGGATGGGAAGATTATGAACTAATCGATGCCGGTGGAGGAAAAAAACTCGAACGATGGGGTAAAATTATTACCATTCGCCCAGAAATTCAAGCCTATTTTCACAGTGGATTGCCCTTTACAGAATGGAAAACCATGGCTCATTGGGAATTCATTGAAAGCAAAAACCAACAAGGTAAGTGGAAAGCGCTCAAAAAAGATGTTCCAACTAAATGGACGATTTCTTACAAGCGACTGAAATTCAACATTGAACTTACCTCATTCAAACATGTGGGATTATTTCCCGAGCAACAAACAAATTGGGATTTTATTGATCAACGACTTGAAACCGATGAGCGTTTTTTAAACCTTTTTGCCTATACGGGAGCTGCTTCATGTGTTGCACGAAATAAAGCAGCAGATACCTTTCATGTCGATTCCGTTAAATCAATGATTGGTTGGGCAAAAGAGAATATGGAATCTAGCCGATTACTAAACATTCGTTGGGTTCATGAAGATGCCTTGAAGTTTATCCAACGTGAGGCGAAACGCGAACGCACTTTCAAAGGAATATTAATGGACCCTCCTGCCTGGGGAATTGGTGCGAAAGGCGAAAAGTGGAAATTGGACGACAAAATCGATGAACTTTTAGGAGCTGCAGCTGAGGTATTAGATGAAAATGGTTTCTTAATTATGAATACCTATTCTCCAACGGTTGATGGAACACTAATTCAAGAACTTGCTGAACTTTATTTTCCAAGCAGATCGATAGAACTTGCTCAACTACATATGGAAACCAAAACGGAGAAAACCCTTTATTACGGCGAATTACTAAGAATCAGTTAGGATTAATGATTTAATTGCGAATGACTAAATTGGCAATTCCAAGCTAAACAGTTTTCAACTATTCATTCTTAACTTTTAGTCCAGCTACTATTAATTAAATTTATGTAAACACTAACATTTATATTTTCTTTTTCCTATTTTTATTTTTCCAATACAAACCCAAACAAAAATTACCTATGAAAATCCTGAAAATTCAAGCGCTTAGAGGACCAAATATTTGGAGTATTACTCGAAAAAAATTAATTCAAATGCGCTTGGATCTCGAGGATCTCGAGGAAAAACCGACAAATAAAATAGCTGGTTTTAGAGAACGAATTGAAACATTACTACCAACATTAATTGAACATCGCTGCTCAGAAGGATGCCGAGGAGGGTTCTTTCAACGTATTGAACGAGGAACTTGGATGGGACATGTCATTGAACACATCGCTTTGGAAATTCAAACGCTAGCTGGTATGGATGTTGGATTTGGTAGAACCAGAGAAACCAAAACATCAGGTGTTTACAATGTCGTATTCAACTATTTAGAAGAAAAGGTTGGATTATATGCTGCGGAGGCATCCGTACGTATTGCTGAGGCCTTGATTGCAGGAGAAGAATATGACTTGCAAGTAGATATTCAAAAAATGAAAGAAATTCGTGAGAATGTTCGTCTAGGGCCAAGCACAGGAAGTATCGTGGATGAGGCCGTCGCTCGAGATATTCCTTGGATTCGATTAGGTACAAACTCCTTGATTCAGTTGGGATATGGGGTTAATCAGATGCGCTTTCAGGCTACAATTACCTGTAAAACAAGCAATATTGCAGTCGACATCGCTTGTAACAAGGAGCAAACTAAAAAAATGTTAGATGCTGCTTCGATACCAGTTGCGAAAGGTTCCATTTGTGTTGATGAGGAGGACTTAGAAGATACAATCAAATCAATTGGATATCCCATTGTAATAAAGCCTTTGGACGGAAATCACGGAAAAGGCGCATCGATAAATGTTACCAATTGGGAGGATGCGATTGCTGGATTGGAATACGCCAAAAAATACTCTCGCAGAGTTATCGTAGAACGATTCATTAATGGATATGACTTTCGTGTTTTAGTTATCGATAACAAAGTAATAGCGGCAGCGCAGCGAGTTCCTGCTCATGTTATTGGAAATGGAAAAGACAACATTCAAGAACTTATCGACGCAACAAATAGAGATCCTCGCAGAGGCTACGGTCATGAAAACGTATTGACCGAAATTACTGTTGACCGAGATACAATGGAGCTTTTGGAAAAAAAGAATTATACACTTGAATCAATTCCAGTAGTTGGAGAAATCGTATATTTAAAATCTACAGCCAACCTTAGCACAGGTGGAACTTCAATCGATGTCACTGATTTAATGCACCCAGAAAATGTATTTATGGCTGAACGCATTTCCCGAGTTATCGGATTGGATGTTTGCGGTATAGACATCATGGCTTCAAACCTAACAGAATCACTTAAGGAAAATGGTGGTGTAATATTGGAGGTAAATGCTGCTCCGGGATTCCGAATGCACTTGGCTCCGTCTGAAGGGTTGCCAAGAAACGTTGCAGCTCCTGTAATTGATATGCTTTATCCTCCTGGGAAACAATCACGAATTCCAATTATTGCCATCACTGGGACAAATGGAAAAACTACTACAACTCGTTTAATTGCCCACATTGTTAAAAACAACGGTTTCCGCGTTGGATTCACCACTTCAGATGGTATCTACATCCAAAATCACATGATGGAAAAAGGAGATACAACTGGACCTATGAGTGCAGAATATATATTGAAAGATCCAAACGTGGAATTTGCCGTGTTGGAAACAGCGCGCGGAGGAATCCTGCGTTCAGGCTTAGGCTTTAGTCGTTGTGATATCGGTGTAATTACTAACATTCAAGAAGATCACCTTGGGATAAGTGATATTCATAATTTGAAAGATTTATCTCGCGTTAAATCAGTTGTCGTTGATAGTATCAAAAAAGATGGTTGGGCTGTTTTAAATGGCGAGGATGAAAATTGCCTTGAAATCGCTAAAAGTTTACGTTGTAATGTAGCCTTATTCAGTATGGATGAAAATTGTCCAGCAATTATTGAGCATTGTAAAACTGGTAGGATTGCGGCTATATACGAAAATGGATTTATCACAATTAAAAAAGGAGATTGGAAATTTAGAGTAGAACGAGCAACCCATATTCCATTAACCATGAACGGTAAAGCGAGATTCATGATTTACAATGTTCTTGCTGCCACACTTGCTTCCTATTTATATGGTTTCAAAACGGAAGACATCAAACTTTCTCTTGCGACTTTTCTACCTGGAGCGGCTCAAACACCTGGCAGAATGAATATTTTTGAGTTTTCGAAGTTCAAGGTAATGATTGATTTTGCGCACAATCCCAATGGTTATCGTGGGATTGAAGAGTTTTTGCAAAGCATTGATGCAACCAGAAAAATCGGTATTATTTCTGGAGTTGGTGATCGCCGAGACGAAGACATCAAGGAATGTGCTCGAATTGCAGCACGTATGTTTGATCACATTGTAATTCGACAAGAAAAACACCTGCGTGGTAGAACAGAACAAGAGATAGTTGATTTGATAATTGAAGGAATTAAGGAATCAAATTCGAATGTTACTTATGAAGTTGTTACACTGGAAACTGAGGCCATCAAGCACGCCATTTCAATCGCTGAAGAAGGAACCTTCATCACCGCATTGAGTGATGTAATTGACAACGCAATTGATATCGTTCAAAGTTACTTAGACGCTGAAATTGAGACTGGAGTCATTTCTTAAATGTCAGAAAAACAGATATTTACTCTTCAACAAGTTGCAAGTTCGATTCGAAAAACTATCGAACAGCGTTATGCTCAATCGTATTGGGTAAAAGCAGAAATGCATAAACTTAATCGCTTTCCAAGTGGTCACGCGTTTCCAGAATTGGTTCAAAAAGAAGGAGAAAAAATTATCGCGCAACTCAGCGGAACAATTTGGAAACAACAATTAGATCGAATCAATCAACGGTTCATTTCTGTTATTAAAGAGCCATTGAAAGACGGCCTAAATCTATTGCTTCTGGTGAAAATAAATTTCAGTGAAACGTATGGATTAAGTCTGCAAATACTAGACATCGACCCTTCTTTTTCCCTTGGTGAACTGCAAAAACAACGCGATGAAACGTTGAAAAAACTTTCTGAACTAGGAATTCTGAATAAAAATCAATCGTTGGAATTCCCGTTGATTCCCAAACGAATAGCCGTAATTTCCGCCGATTCGAGCAAGGGACTTTCTGATTTCATGGAAGTAATTGAAAACAACGAGTCAGGATATAAGTTTTTTACCCATCTTTTCCCTGCATACTTGCAAGGTGATGCGGCGGTAAATTCGATTGTGAAAACACTCGAAAAAATAAAATCCATAAAGCAGCATTTCGATTTGGTGGTAATTGTTCGTGGTGGTGGTGCAGAAGTAAGTATGACCTGCTACAACCATTTTGAGCTTTGTAAAGCCATTGCTGAATTCCCTCTTCCTATTTTAACCGGAATTGGACACTCAACAAACTTGACAGTAGCTGAAATGATCAGTTTTCGAAATGCCATCACACCAACGAAACTTGCTGAATTTCTCATTCAAACGTATCGCGAATTTGATCAGCATATTAAGGATTTACAGACGCAATTATTTACGATCTCTAAAAGCAAATTACAAGCGTCTAGAAACGATTTCGACGCCTTAATTCGTTTGTTTAAGTCAATTTCATTCTCCACGCTTGAGCAAAATGCGGCACATCTCATGAATGAACAAAATCGCTTGGAACGAAGCATTTACAATAGAATTGAAAAACATAGAACTGTCTTAAGTCAATTTCGTCTTAATTTCGGGTACATTGCAAAGAATAATTTAAATCGCCAAGAATCTAAATTAACCGAAGCAAAAAACAATTTGGAGCAAAAAATCTTGACGTTAGTCGAGCGATCGAAAAATGAATTGCGAATCAGAGAAAATAAAGTGGAGATGCTCGACCCGATGCAAGTCTTGAAACGTGGATTTAGTTTAACAACTTTCGGAGGTCAGACTATCAAAGAAAATAACTTTCCGAAAAAAGGAGATTTGATTCAAACAACTACTGCTTTTGGTAAAATAGAATCTAAAGTTGAAGAAAATCAATAATCACAAGGCTTCGAATTAACTTTGCGTTGCCCATTTGCATAAACACCTTCCTCTGTACAAATTCCCCGACCATAATCAACTAAATCAATTCCTTCAACAAAAGGCCCATTTAATTTACCCAATTCATACGTTCGTTTTAATCTAATTTCCCCATTGTAGAAATAATCCGTGTTGACCCCATTCGGAATTCCTTCTTGATAACGAAATTCTTCGGCTAAACTTCCGTCTTCTCTAAAATGTTGCAGCGATGAAATCTTACCTTTTTCAAATGTATATTTTCCAATGATTAATCCATCTGCATTAATATCGAAGCAATCACCGGTAAACAATTCGTCATTGTAAAATGCTTGTTCAGTAATAGAATCTCCAATGCTGATTGGCGTCCAGAAATAACTATTTCCGCACCAAATTCCTCGAACGATCATCGCATTTTGATGCTCATTTTCTGAAAAGAACTTGTTCCCACATCCAATTCGAATTTCTTCCGCTAAAATCTGGGAGAATAAATTTGTCATACCTAGACAAATCAAAAGAGTAAAGTACATCGCTTTCATATCTTGGAAAACAAATTTTGAAAAAAACGTTACAACTTTCAAGAATTTTGTGGTCAATAGAATCGAATGATTTTTAATTTTGACTAAAATTTTAAGAAATGAAAGCATACGTTTTTCCAGGACAAGGAGCCCAATTTACCGGAATGGGTAAAGACTTATATGATAATTCCGAACTAGCGAAATCAATGTTCGCAAAAGCAAATGAAATTCTTGGGTTCGACATTCAAAAAATAATGTTTGAAGGAACGGAGGAAGAATTAAAACAAACGAAAGTAACACAACCTGCTATATTCTTGCATTCAACAATTCTAGCCGCTTGCTTGGGTGAATCATTTAAACCGGATATGGTAGCAGGACATTCACTTGGAGAATTCTCTGCATTAGTTGCCAACAAGACCTTGAGTTTTGAAGATGGATTGAAATTAGTTTCGCAACGAGCTTTAGCGATGCAAGAAGCATGTGAGGCTGAACCTTCGACCATGGCTGCAATTCTTGGATTAGAAGATGAAGTGGTAGAGAAAATTTGTTCTGAAATCGATGGAGTGGTCGTCCCTGCTAACTATAATTGCCCGGGACAATTGGTAATCTCGGGAGCCAGTCCTGCTGTTGAAGCTGCTTGTGCTAAATTAACGGAAGCGGGAGCAAAAAGAGCTATGATTCTGCAAGTAGGTGGTGCTTTTCATTCTCCATTGATGGAACCTGCTCGTGAAAAACTAGCCGCAGCTATTGAAGCAACTCATTTCTCAAATCCGACTTGT
>JBEIKF010000031.1:0-9656 GCA_040379905.1 Crocinitomicaceae bacterium | reverse complement strand
ATTTTCTAAATCAACCATATATTCATTCGAATAAAATCTATTTCTTCCATTGAAAAAGGCAGTATCATCGTTCAAATTGATATGTAAACAATACCCGAAATTATAATCTAGGACATCTGACTTCTTTTTCTTGAATTCAGAGCGAATTTTGATTAACTCATTTGGACTCGCGTTTTTAAGCATTGAATCAAGGTTTACGAAGTCCATTTTTAATTTCATATCTGAAATATCAATATCAAATCGATCGGATTCACAACTTGAAATAATTATATTTAAAGAAAAAAAAGCTAAAAAGAGATGTAACTTATAATCCACGAAATTTCTTATTTTTGACCAAAATTAAGAATATAAAACAATAATCATGAAAACTGGAAATATGAAATTTTGGACTTTGACACTGTTTACCTTATTGGGATTAACATCAACTTGGGGTCAAGGTATTGCGGACAAGAAAACGCAAGCAGGTTTAACGGGGACTTTTGGAATGAACGTTTTACGAATGGGCACCAATAAAATGAATTCCAACGGTGTAGGTTCTAACCTAGGAATTGGAATTATGATTCATTCTTCATTCAAAAATTCGAAAAATCTTGGTTTGGCCTATGGATTGGAATTTGAGTTTGGTTCATTTAAATTCAGCCCTGCAAATCCAACATTCTATGACTACAACGACAAGGTGATTTTAAGTGATAAAAATTCAGGAGATGCGACAGGTACTTTTCAGCTTCAGGAGAGAACACAAAAACCTGTTTATGTAACTATTCCATTAATGTTCTTATTCAAGACTGACTTTATTGGCGATTTCAGGTATTTCGGGAAATTTGGTGTTCGAAACAATTTTTTAGTCTCAAATAAAATGAATGATTCAGGAATTGATATAGCAACAGGTCAAACGGTTGATTTTTTAAATATGAAATCAAGTGGTGAAACATTTTTTTATAACGGTTCTGTGGGTTTAACTGCTGGTGCTGAATGGAATTTCGTAGGATCGACTGTTCTCGTGGCAGAGGCAGGGTATTTTTATGGAATTACTCCTTTGTTTTTGGATAGAAAAGCTGAAAACAAATCATTGTATACAGCGGATTTATTAGGGGTCAGAGAATATTATTCAAATAACGCCAATCTAAGTCAAATTCTTTTAAAGGTTTCAATTTTATTCTAAGTTGGATAAAGCCCAATACATTATCGATTGGTTGAGTTCCTACGCGGACAAAGCCAAATCAACTGGTTTTGTAGTAGGTATCTCTGGCGGAATTGATTCTGCATTGACTTCTGTTTTGTGCGCAGAGACAGGTAAAAAAGTTGTTTTAGTTAACATGCCGATTCGTCAAACATCAGCTGAATATGGTCGAGCTCAAAATCACATTATTAATCTAATAGGGCGATACCAAAACGTTTCATCTTATGAAATAGATTTGTCGGAATTGTTTACGTCATTCGAAAAATTAATGCCTTTCAATATTGAAGAGAATATGTTGGCAATGGCAAATTCAAGATCACGACTTCGAATGACAACACTATATGCAGTTGCACAAGCAAATGGTTGTTTAGTTGCGGGCACAGGAAACAAAGTTGAGGATTTTGGTGTTGGTTTCTTTACGAAGTACGGAGATGGGGGAGTGGATTTAAGTCCAATCGCCGATTTATATAAAACGGAAGTTTTTGAAATGGCAAAGAATTTGGGTGTGATAGAAGAAATTCTTTCTGCGAAACCTACGGATGGTCTTTGGGCAGATGGTCGAAGTGACGAAGATCAGATTGGTGCATCTTACCCCGAGCTGGAATGGGCAATGGATTATATTAAATCGAATAGTAGGGAAGAATTATCCGAACGACAAAAAAAAGTACTTGAAATCTATACTAGATTTAATTTGGTAAATCATCATAAAATGACACCAATTCCGGTTTGTACGTTCTCTGAAAGTAATTAGGTTTGAATCTGAAAATCCGATGATGATTCGTTTCGTTTTTTTAATTTTTCTTCTGCAATTCTGGTATGTAAATTCAAATCCAATTGACAAAGCTTTTAACGCATTAAATAGAAAGGATTACTACACTTCAAATCGCCTATTCGTAAAAGCCATAAAGAAAAATCCATCTATTTCTTACTTTGGTCTGACACAACTCTATCTCAAACACGACTTCCTTAATTTGGATAGCGCTTATTATTGTATTTTGAGGTCAGAAAAAACTTTTTCCCTAATTTCTCAAAAGAAAAGAGAAAAATATCAAAAACATAATTTCGATTCACTTTCAATTCAATTTTGGAAGCAAGCTTTAAGCGATGCTTTTTTTGAGGTTGAACAACTGAATTTAACCGAGTTGGGTTTACAGAATTTCATTGACAAAAACGGTTGGTCACGGCAAATTGAACGAGCGGTTTTCTTGCGTGATTCCATTGCTTTTTTTGAATCGAAAAACCAAAATTCCAGCGTTAAAACGAATCTTTTTTTGAGTAAATACCCGAATTCAGTTTATGCTCCGAAGGCTCGAATAATGCTACAAGATCAGCAGTATCGTGAAACAACTAATCCTGGAAACATCGCTGACTATGAACGATTTATTTCGTTTTTCCCGAATAATTTTCATATTCCAGAAGCTGAAAACCGAATTTACGAACTATCGACCGCGTCAGGAGAACTGAAAGACTATGAAAAATTCGTAACAAAATATCCTCAAAATGGGAATGTCAATGAGGCGTGGAGGCAACTTTACCGAAATTACTTGTCCGATTTTGATCTTTCGAAATTTGATTCATTTGAAAAAGAATACCCGGATTTCCCGTTTAAAGAGGAATTGAAGCAAGATAAAATCGTTTTTCACGAAAGCTATTTTCCGATTGCGATTGATGAAAAATATGGATATATAAATTCAACTGGAACTATCGTTATTAACCCTGAATACGATGAGGTTGGGCCTTTTAGAAACGGATTGGCTGTCGTTTTGAAGGATTCAAAATTTGGAGTAATAAACAAGAAAAATGAACTTGTTGTTGATTTCAAATACGATGAAATTGTTGATTTTCAAGATGGTCGAGCCATTGTTTCCTTGAATGAGATGTACAATTTAATTGATCCATTTGGAAAGGAAATTTCATCAAATTATTTAAATGATTTAGTCTATTTTTCGAATGGGATTTATATTGGTTTGATGGATACATCTTATCGTTTTTTAGATAAAAACCTAACGAGTGTTTCTGATCTTATTTGTCAAGAAGTTGGAGATTTGTTTGAAGGGTATTCAATTATTCAAATGAATGATAAATTTGGTGTAATCGATTCAAGTTTAAATGTTAAGATCCCGGTGCAATTTGATGAAATTCAGCGCTTTAATAAAAATGCCTTCTCCTATTCATTAAACAGCAAAAAAGGGTTGATTTCTATAGATGGAGTAAATTTAACTGAACCAATCTTCGATGAGATTTCTGAAATGAACCCACAGAATAATACTGCAGTAGTTAAAATAGGTTTAACAATTTCTTGGATTAAAATGGATGGGAGTAAATTATTTGATTTTACGACGGAATATTTTCCAAATGCCTTGGAATTAGCTCAATTTTCAAAAGGATTCGCTATTTTTAAAAAGAAAGGTAAATATGGTTTTATCGACGAAAAAAGTAAACTTGCCTACAAACCTTTATTGGAATCAACTTCAAAATATGTAAATGCGATACCCGTTATTAAAGATTTTAAATGGGGATTAGTTGATTTCAAAGGGAAAATAATTAAATCTTACGAATTTGATTTATTAGAGGATTGGAACGGAAGAGGAATTTTAGTCCAGAAAAATGGGGTGAGTGGGCTTTGGAATTATGAATTTGCAACCGTTCTTCCTATCGAATTTAATTCAATTAAAGTTTTTGAAAATCAATTTTATATTGTTACAAAAGGTTCAAAATGTGGTTTATATGATTTCTCGGGTAAACCAATTATTCCAATAATTTATGATCGGATTCAGCCTTTTGAAAAGGATTGCTTAACTTTAATTAATGAGAATGAAGTCTCCTATTATTTTATTCGAACAAATCATTATTTGAAGTTGATAAGATGAAGCGTGTTATGCACCGAACCGATCGATTGATTTTAGCTTTTATTTCGGCTATTGCGGTTTACATTTTTATATTCGTATATAGTGAGTTAACTTCGGTAAAAAACACACTTCCTGTTGAGCCATTTGGTCCTGAAGCTCAAGTAATTATTGAGGATGAGTTTTTGGAATTGACTCCGGAAAACATTCAGATTTTAGGTCAAAATAATTCGAATGAGCCATTAAAAAATATGGCGAGGGATGTTAATGATTCACGTCAAAAATCGTTTGATGATTATTCTCAGAACAAAACTTCAGGTGATCCGGCAAAAACAGCAAAGGAATTCGAGCAAAAACTTTTTGAGGAAGCCGGAGGACGCAAGGAACGTGAAAAGATTTTAAAGGAAATGGAAGATCGGAAATCTTCAAAGTCGAATCAATCGAATTCAAATCCGGCCAAATCAAATGAAAGTGCTCAATCCGGAAAACAAAATCAATTTGCTGGGAATGTGATGGTGGATTTCAGTGTTCCTAGCAGAACGGCCTTTGAAGGAAATAATTGGTATGTAAGAAATCCAGGATATACCTGCGGAAAGGGTGCTGGAACGGTTTACATTTCGATATCAGTGAGTCAATCTGGTTATGTGTCAAAAGCGACTTACGATCCATCCAAAAGCAAAAATGCCTCGTCGTGTATGATCGAGCAAGCCGAAAAATACGCGAAGATTTCTCGATTTAACTATTCAGGAAATGCACCTGCACAGGTTACCGGTTATATCATCTATCAATTTGTTTCTCAGTAGTTGATTAATATTCAATCAAAAAGATGTTTATTTAATAAGAAATAATTTTATCTTTGTTGAAAATACGCCCTAATGTTTATTTCAAAAAATCTAAAAGCGTTGCGAAAACGGTTGAAAAAGTCGCAAGAAGAAGTCGCTCAAGAACTAAATATGCATCGCTCGACATACAGTGGTTACGAAAACGAAGTTGCGACACCAAATATTGAAAACCTTCTAATATTTAGTAAATACTATCAGATTTCCATTGATGATTTAATTCAAAAAGATTTGTCTATTCTTACTGCGAATGAGTGGGAGCGTTTTTCGAATGAATGGAAAACTCAGGCTAAAGGTTCTAATTTACGTGTTTTGACATCTGTTGTTGATCAACAAAATGAAGAAGTAATTGAGTTAATCCCCGAAAAAGCGAGAGCTGGTTATGTGGCTGGGTTTTCGGATCCTGAATTTGTTAGAGAATTACCAAGCTTGCATTTGCCGTTTCTATCAAAAAATAAAAAATATAGAGCTTTTCCGATTTCGGGTGATTCGATGCCTCCCGTAGTTTCAGGTTCGTTTGTTGTTGGTGAGTTTGTTCAAGATTGGACGACCATTAAAAATGGAACACCTTGCGTGCTGGTTTCAAAGGAAGAAGGGATCGTGTTTAAGTTTTTGTATTCTCATTTGGATGACAATCAAACTTTTTTATTGGTTTCTTCCAATCCCAATTTTGAACCTTATTCGGTTCATATTTCAGAAGTTCTCGAAATATGGAAATTTGTTTCATATATCTCGAGTCAGATTCCCAACGTTCGTATCGATGAGCACGATTTGTCAACAACCTTTCGTAATTTGCATCAAGATATTTTCAGGATATTGAATAGAATTGATTCCAAAGCCTAATTTTTTCTTAGACTTTCAGTGTCGATTGTTTATCTTTGCCTCCAATTTAATTTTTGAAAAATGATTCGAATTACATTGCCGGATGGATCGGTTCGAGAATATGAAAAAGGCACAACTGCATTGGGTGTTGCGCAGAGCATATCAGAAGGATTGGCGAGGAATGTCCTTGCTGTGAAAATCAACGACGAAGTAAAAGACGCTTCACTTCCAATTAACGTCGATGTTTCTTTGCAATTATTGACTTGGAATGACGACGAAGGAAAGTCTACTATGTGGCATTCTTCTGCGCATTTGATGGCAGAAGCGCTCGAATTTTTCTATCCAGGAATTAAGTTGGCAATTGGTCCGCCGGTTGCAAATGGATTTTACTACGATGTCGATTTTATGGATTATTCAATTAAAGAAGAAGATCTAGCTAAAATCGAACAAAAAATGAAGGAATTAGCTAAGGAAAAGAATGCTTTTGTTCGCAAAGAAATTTCTAAGTCTGAAGCAATAGCTTATTTTGAAGATAAAAACGATCCGTACAAACTAGAATTGCTTTCAGAGCTCGAGGATGGAACAATTACTTTTTACACGCAAGGGAATTTTACTGATTTATGTCGAGGTCCACATTTGCCTGACACTGGATTCATCAAGGCAGTAAAACTGACATCGATTGCAGGAGCCTATTGGCGAGGAGATGAGAAGAACAAACAGTTGACTCGAATATACGGAATTACATTTCCAAAACAAGCTGAATTGACAGAATATTTGGAGAAGGTAGAAGAAGCAAAACGACGAGATCATAGAAAATTAGGAAAAGAATTGGAGCTTTTTACCTTCTCACAAAAAGTAGGTCAAGGATTGCCAATGTGGTTGCCTAAAGGAGCAGCTTTGCGCGAACGTTTAGAGAATTTTCTAAAGAAAGCGCAACGTGCAGCAGGATATCAGCAAGTCATTACGCCACATATTGGAAACAAGGAATTATATGTGACTTCCGGTCATTACGAAAAATATGGCGCCGATTCCTTTCAGCCGATTAAAACGCCTGATCCGAATGAGGAATTCTACTTGAAGCCAATGAATTGCCCGCATCATTGCGAAATTTTCAAGTCAAAACCAAGATCCTATAAAGATTTACCTGCTCGCTTTGCTGAATTTGGAACAGTTTATCGTTATGAGCAATCTGGTGAATTGCACGGCCTAACGCGCGTTCGAGGTTTTACGCAAGATGATGCCCATATTTTCTGCACGCAAGAACAAGTCAAAGATGAGTTTAAAAAAGTAATTGATATTGTTTTATATGTTTTGAAGACCTTGGATTTCAAGAACTTTAAAGCGCAAATTTCGCTAAGAGATAAATTAAATCGATCCAAATACATTGGTTCTGAAGAGAATTGGGTGAAAGCTGAGTCTGCAATCATTGAAGCTGCTGCTGAGAAGAATTTACCAACTGTTGTGGAATATGGAGAGGCAGCATTCTATGGCCCCAAATTAGATTTTATGGTTCAAGACGCGCTTGGACGTCAATGGCAACTAGGAACAATTCAAGTTGACTATAACCTTCCTGAGCGATTTGAATTGGAGTATATCGGTGCAGATAATCAAAAACATAGACCAGTAATGATTCATCGAGCTCCTTTTGGTTCAATGGAGCGTTTTTTGGCCGTATTGCTCGAGCATTGCGCTGGAGACTTTCCTCTTTGGTTAACGACGGAGCAATTTATAGTGCTTCCAATATCTGAGAAATTCAACGACTACGCACAAAAAGTTTCAGAATTCCTAAATAATTCCGATATTCGCGGACTTGTTGACGACCGAAACGAAAAAATCGGAAAAAAAATACGTGATGCGGAATTGGCTAAAGTGCCCTTTATGCTTATTGTAGGTGAGAAGGAATCGGAGCAAAATGAGGTTTCCGTCCGTCAAAGAGGGGTGGGTGATTTGGGTTCAGTTTCGTTTGAAAAATTTATTGAAATGATAAATGAAGCCGTTAATCGTGAGTTGTCAACAGAAATTTAAATGATTGAATGAGAAAAAACACAAGACCGTTTGTAAAAAGAGAGGAAGAAGCACTTCATCGTATCAATGATAAGATTTTTGCTTCTGAAATTAGATTAGTAATTGAAGGTGAAGAGCCTCAAGTTTTATCTGTTTCAAAGGCTATCGCTTTGGCTGAAGAACAAGAACTTGACCTAGTTGAAATTTCTCCGAATGCAAATCCTCCGGTATGCAAGATAATGGATTACAAAAAGTTCTTGTACAATCAAAAACGTAAGCAAAAAGAATTAAAAGCAAAACAAAGCAAAATTGTAGTTAAAGAAATACGTTTTGGTCCAAATACGGACGATCACGATTTTAATTTCAAACTGGCACATGCCAAAAAGTTTTTGGAAGAGGGAAGTAAGGTGAAAGCTTATGTATTCTTTAGAGGACGGACTATTGTGTTTAAGGATAGGGGAGAAATTCTACTATTGAAATTTGCTCAGGAATTAGCCGATTACGGTGTTGTTGAACAATTGCCAAAATTGGAAGGGAAGAAAATGATTTTGATGATTAATTCGAAGAAGAAATAATAGATAATGTATAATTTAGAATTTAAAGTTTAGAATGTGAAATTGGAAAGGTTAAAACCAATTTTACATTTTAGATTATAAATTTTACGTTAAAAGATGCTGATATAGAAGTTTAACTCAAAAAAAGAAGTAAAATGCCTAAAATGAAAACAAAATCTAGTGCTAAGAAGCGATTCACGGTAACTGGAAGTGGGAAAATTAAGCGTAAGCACGCTTTTAAAAGCCACATTTTAACGAAAAAGGCTACGAAACGTAAACGTAACTTAACGCATGCTGGATTGGTTCATACTTCTGACCTTTCTAATGTGAAGTTACAATTGTGTATGAAGTAGTTAATTGAGGTTTATTAAATTGTTTAACCAAGTAATGAGTAACTAAGATTCGTGAAAACGAACACTCCTTATTAAAAAACTTAAAATTATGCCAAGATCAGTAAATCATGTAGCATCAAGAGCAAGAAGAAAAAACTTGATGAAACTAGCCAAAGGATACTTTGGTCGTAGAAAAAATGTTTGGACCGTTGCAAAAAATGCAGTTGAAAAAGGTTTGAACTATGCTTATGAAGGTCGTAAGCAAAAGAAAAGAAACTTCCGTTCACTTTGGATCGCTCGTATCAATGCGGGTGCCCGAGCGCACGGAATGAGCTATTCTCAATTCATCGGAGCTGTTCACAAGAGCGGTATCGAGCTAAACCGTAAGGTTTTGGCTGACCTGGCGCTCAACCACCCTGAAGCATTCAAGGCGGTAGTGGACGCAGTGAAGAAATAACAAGATTAAACTCTGTATAGTAGGAATCCCGGTCAAATGATCGGGATTTTTTTTATCTTTTATTTCGCATGTTTTGAATTGAATTACATTTGTTCAAATTTCGAATATGTCATTCAATACGCACAAGGCCTCTGTGGCCGGAGTACTGATCACCATCGGGATCGTCTTTGGAGATATCGGTACTTCCCCACTCTATGTTTTTCAAGCAATTACGAGTCAGGGAACGAATTTTAATCATGATCTGATCATGGGAGGCCTTTCAAGTGTGATTTGGACGCTTATCCTATTGGCAACCGTGAAATACATCTATTTCGCATTGAATGCCGATAATAAAGGTGAAGGAGGAATATTTGCGCTTTTCGCATTATTGAAGGCCAAACGGATTAAGTGGGTTATCATACCAGCACTTGTAGGATGTGCCACATTGTTGGCTGATGGATTCATTACGCCTGCGATATCCATTTCTTCAGCTGTTGAAGGGATCAATAACATCAATCCTGATTTTCCCGTTATCCCTGTTGTAGTTGGTATTATCGTAGCTTTATTTTCTGTGCAGCAATTCGGCACTTCTGCAATCGGTAAAGCATTCGGACCGGTAATGCTCGTTTGGTTCATTTTCCTT
>JBEIKF010000030.1:0-9950 GCA_040379905.1 Crocinitomicaceae bacterium | reverse complement strand
TCACCCGTAAAATTCCCTGCCATTGCATTCGCTGAAGTTAAAGCGGTTGCTTGAAATCCTCTTTTCGCAGGATTTGAAGACATTGCAAGAGCCACAATATATTGCTGTCCAGGTGTGTATGTTGTAACTGGTGTCGATCCATCAAGAAGCGTCAGAATATTTTCATTTGCTCCATTCTGCGCAGTACCCGCATGACATGCCGTGCAATTTTGCTCTCCTGGGGCTCCAGTTCTTCCTGCTGCAGCACCACCACTATTCAAAGGAGCCTTGTGAAAACCTTTTAAATCAGTTAATTCAGATCTAAATGCAAAAACACCTAACGAGAAACAAACAAATGAAATTGGAATAAATTTAGTTTTCATAATTTATAGTTTATATAGTTTACTTTTTAAAATTAATTATTCTTCATCCCCTGATTAACCCAACATTGAATTTTCTGAATCACACTATCGGGAATAGCAGGTAACCCTTTTGGCATAAGTTGATAACCCAACCCCTGCATTGAACCGACAATAGCAGCATAGTTAGAAGAAATATTTTGATGATTTGTGAAGGTATAACCATTTGAATTATTATGACATCCCGTACAATTATTTTGAATAATTGGTAAAACGTCATTTACAAATGAAATGGTATCGGAACAAATAACATCTGGGTATGATAAGTTACCACCAACTTTATCCTTTTCACAACTGCTAAATACTGTAATGAAAAGCAAAAGGAAAAATGAATAAATGCTATTTCTCATCTTTAATCAAAATTGAACTCAAGGCTAAAAAAATTACGCTAAAAAATAAATGAAGCGGAATAGCGAAAGTTGGATAAAACTCTGGGAATTCAACATCAGGCAATTTAGCAGTAATAGGAATTAGAACACTTGCTATCGAACAAAGTGCAAATAAAGCATGGAAAATTATCTTGGAATAATTTTTGGCTAGTTTGAAAATCCCGAAATATATTCCGACAGAAAAAAGTGACAAAGAAAAATCAACGGCAATTATTTTCCAATAGGGAAGTGCAACAGAGAAATCAAGAAGTTGTTGATTAAAAATATATGCAAAAGTGACACTTACCAGAGCAGAAAGTATGCCTGTTGAAATTCCTAAAAACAAAAACGGCCTAAACATTATTTCTTATCTGCTGGCACAACAAATGAAACTTTCATGATATCAGGAACTGCTTCACTTTTCTTACCTACTTTAAATTCAATTCGGTTGACATTAAATTTCCCCTTCAATGTAATTTTGTCCCCTGTTTTGGAGTAACTTGTTGGTATTGTATATGTTTTAGTTATCCCTCGAATTGTCAATTCACCAGTAATAGAAAGCTCATTTTCCTTCTTTTCAACCTTCGTGGACTTAAATCTGATATCCGGATATTTCTTTGCATCAAACCATTCCTCAGTCTGTGCTTTTTTATTCATCATTCCGTTTCCAGTATTTATACTATTTACATCAATTTTAAAATTAAACTTAGATGACGCAATGTTATTTTCATCAAAATCGAATTCTCCTTTGATTTGATCAAATGAACCCGATGGGTCTTTGCTTTTAAAATCAATAGAATGCCCCTTTTCAGAAACAACAAAATGATCTGAGGGAATTAATGCAATTGATGTCGACAATCCAAGTAAACCAACGTACAAAAAACTAACTGCTATTTTTTTCATATATTATATTTTTAAAATGAGAATTTTCTTCCAACACAAAAACCGAACCGAAATTGACCTTTCAACCAATTTTCAGTTGTATAAGGAATAAATTGCGCTTCACCTAATCCGCCAGAATTTGTTAAATTAATGGTAAAACTATGTCCAAATGTAAACCATTCCAACCCAAATGCAAGGCTATTTTTAAATTGTTCGCTTGGACGAAAATCACCTGATTTGAATACGTGGTAATATTCACCTAACACTGCGAATCGCTTAAAAAGTTTAACTCGAAAGGCTCCACCTAAAGCAAACAAATCGTTCATGTCTTCTGCTGCAACATAATTTCGATGAACATAGGTTGGCATTAGTGATAATGATAAATAATCTCCAAAATGTTTTGCAACATTTATTTGAGTGAAATATGAAAATCGATGAGCATCTTTTGGGAAGTGATTTACCTGGGATTCATCAGCGGAAGCTTTCATGTAAGTAAAAAACGAACCGACAGTCGCTGTCAATGAAATAGGCATCTCACCCTTACGCTGTCTTAAAATTCGATATTTGACGAACCCATCAAGTAATGACCGATAAGGAGATCCTGTTCCTTTTGAACGGCCAAATCCAACCATTAAATCATCAGTAATTCCATACTCAAGGGCTATTCGCATGTCTGATAGGTTATCAAAACCAAACATATTTTCCCAACCACCAAAATTTCCCGCAATATCTCCAAAACGATGTTCGATGCGCATATCCATAAAACCTTGACTCAGCGTTTCAATTGAATGACCATTAATAATTCGGGTTGAAGTAAATGTTTTCGGTTCTTCATACTCCTCAATAATTGAATCTTGACCAAAACAAATTAACTTGCTTGAAAAAAGAATACAAATAACTAATGAGGTGATAAATTGAACCTTGATTTCTTTCATAACTCGAAGTTACAATCTTTGACATATGTTTGAGGAAATTCGTTGCAAGATGATGGTAATTTAAAATGGGTCTAAATAATAAAATATGATTTACTTTAAACCCGAACTAATAATTACCTTTTGTCTATGCCAGTTTTTTATAAATGAAAAACTTTTTCTTAACATTTAATTTTTATATAAAAATGCTTTGTTCTCGAGTAGCCATTCCAAAATGAACAAAGTAATCTTTTTTAGGGCATTAAAGTAGTAAAAACGTGAATCGAAGTGTATAAAAAGTTTGTATTTTGTTAATATCATTCCAATCAATTTTATTTCGATAAAACGTTGGTTCTTTATCTTTGTGTCTTATGCGCAATTTCCTTGCTTTTTTTAGAAGATTTCGAGTTTTTCTGTTCTTCGCATTTCTACAAATTATTGCGCTTTCTTTGCACATTAGATACCTTTCCTTTCCTAAAAATCAATACTTAACAACAGCTTCAGCGGTTACAGGGAAAATTCTCGAGGCTGAGAATGATGTAACAAAACATTTCAATCTCTCCAAAAATAATTCTGCACTACAACAAGAAAACATAAAGCTTAGAACGAAGATTCCAGAGAGTTTCTACAAAGTGGGTCGAAACCTGTATAAAATTGAAGACACTCTTTATGAGCAACAATTTGAGTATATTCCGGCTATCGTTATTAATTCAAGTGTCACAAGAAGGAATAATTATTTTACTATTGACGTTGGAACAAAGCAAGGTATTAAAAGAGAAATGGGTGTTTTTTCGGATAAGGGAGTTGTTGGGGTCATTCACAATGTAAGTGAGCACTATTCGGTAGTAAAAACAGTTCTTACCAAAGACATTAACATCGATGTGACTATTGAACCAATTGGTTTATTTGGTTTTTTGAAATGGGATGGTCACAATCCCAAAAAGGGATCTGTTACAGGAATCTCAAATGACTTAAAAATAAAACGTTGGTCGCGCGTTGTCACAAAGGGTGGGTCAGGAATCTTTCCAAAAGGCATGCCGGTTGGAAAAGTATATGAAACCTTACCTGTTGAAGGAGAGCCGCTTTGGGATGTCGTTGTTAAATTTTCAGAGAATTTTAGGACACTTCAGCGGGTTTATGTTATAAAAAATTTATTAATTGACGAGCAGAAAGCATTAGAACGTAGAATACCTCAGGATGAGGAAGATGAGGATTTGTAATGAATGTAATATTAAAAAATAGTATCCGATTTGTTGTAATCATCCTATTACAAACCCTTGTTTTCAATCAAATTGAAATTGGTTATGGGGTTCATTTGATGATTCAGCCGCTTTTTATTATGTTGTTGCCATTCGAAACGAGTGTCTTTACACTTATGATTCTAAGCTTCAGTCTTGGTTTAATTATCGACGTGTTCTCAAATACTTATGGTTTGAACGCATCATCCCTAGTTTTGATGGCTTATTTGCGGCCGATAATTTTCAAATTCTACGGTCCCAGAGAAGGGTATGATCCATTAAAAGAACCGTCCATTTTCGATATGGGAAGCCGCTGGTTTTTATTTACATTTGGCTTCCTGATTCTGATTCACCATTTTTGGTTTTTCCTAGTTGAAATTTTTCGATTCGACCAATTTCTGTTAATCTTACAAAAAACATTATTTAGTGTAATTATCTCTTTCATACTTTGCGTTATTTTACAAACTTTCCTTATTAAAAAGTCTAAAACGAAATGAATTTTGACGCAAGGAGATATGTCATCGTTACCTTTATAATATTGGTTGGAGTCATCTATACAATCAGACTTTTCTATATGCAGGTTATTGATGATACTTGGACATTGAGAGCTCAAGAAATAGCAGAAAAAAGAAAGGAAATCATTCCGCCGAGGGGAGTAATTTTCGATAGAAACATGCGTAAAATTGTTTCAAATCGAACATATTACAACCTCATGGTATGCGAAGCGAAAATAAAAAATTTGGATACTACTTCATTTGCTAAATTAATCGGTTGGACAGTTGAGGAAGTTCGACAGCGATTCAAAGACATACGAAGTGGAGAAGGTACTTATTTCAATAAGCATTCAGGAAAAAGAACATCGAACTATCAAAAAATTAGAAAATACCCGTTTATTAAGGAATTGACTTTGGAAGAGATTTCGAAAATCGCACCGCATTTGGATAATTTTCCAGGTTTTTTTGAAGAGGTAACGAGTATGCGGAATTATCCTTTCGCTAATGGAGCTAATATACTTGGTTATTTATCGGAGGTAACGCGTGAGGAAATTGAACAAGATAGATTCTATAGACCAGGAAACAACATCGGACGGTCTGGAATAGAGCGTTTTTATGAGCAAGAGCTTAGAGGCATTAAAGGAATTAAATATGTTGTTACCTCTGCTTTAAATAATGCGATTGAACCTTATGCTGAAGGAAAATATGATACTTTATCCAAGCAAGCGGAACCTATGAAAATGGGCATGGATATGATCATTCAGGCATATGGCGAAAAACTAATGCAAAATAAAAAAGGCTGTATCGTTGCTATCGAACCATCTTCAGGAGAAATTCTTTCAATGGTTTCTGCTCCTTCATTCGACCCCAATTTATTAGTTGGAAAACGAAATATTGGCCTGAATTATCCGAAATTAGCATTGGATCCAAACATGCCCTTGTTTCCTCGTCCTTTACAAGCTGAATATCCTCCTGGATCTATTTTTAAACTCGTGCAATCATTAATTGGACTCCAAGAAGGTGTGATTACTCCTGGATCAGGTTTTCCGTGTGATAAAAGTTTAGTTGGTTGTCATCCTGGGCATAGTGCTAGTAGTGTTGCTGAAGGTGTTCAATACTCCTGTAACCCATACTTCTATGCAGTTGTGCGGCGGATCATTCAACAAAATAAAAAAGGAAATTTATACGCCGATGCCGAATATGGACTAAATTCATGGCATAAGTACATGCAAAGTTTTGGACTTGGTAAAGAATTAGGTGTTGACGTTTCCGGTCAAAGACCTGGATTAATTCCTGATTCAAAATACTATGACAAGTGGTACGGGCATCATCAGTGGGCTTTTTCAACCATTCGATCTATCTCTATTGGTCAGGGAGAAGTAAAACTAACCCCAATTCAAATGGCTAATATAGCCGCCATAATTGCTAACAAAGGATGGTTTTATACCCCGCATTTTGTGAAATCAATTGGAAATAAAGGGCCACTGAAAGAGTATAGAAAAAAACACTATACGATGGTTGATTCAAAGCACTTTGACCCAGTTATCGAGGGAATGCGTCGAGTGGTAAACGAAAATGGCGGTACAGCGAGGATGGCTAGATTGGAAGAACTGATAATTTGCGGAAAAACAGGAACTGTCCAAAACCCACATGGTGAAGATCACTCTGTTTTTATTGCCTTTGCTCCTATGGACAAACCAAAAATAGCAATTGCCGTTTTTGTAGAAAACGCAGGATTTGGGGGTACATGGGCCGCACCAATCGCTAGTTTGATGATTGAAAAATATTTGAAACGCAAAGTAAAAGATAAAGCCAAGGAACAACGAATTTTTGATGCGCGTTTGTCGAACTACAAATCAGTTTCAGAATGAGAAAAGACGAAACGCTCGTATCCCATTTAGATTGGCCGCTTTTTATTAGCTTCATTTTGATGCTAATGATGGGTTTAGCTACTGTTTATTCCGTTGCTTTCAATTCTGATAACCCGAGTTTATTTAGTTTCGATGAAAAATATGGCAAGCAATTAATTTGGCTGGCAGTATCCTTGTTTTTAGGACTTCTCGTTTTTCTAATAGATTCAGATATTTACCGCAAGTTTGCCTTCCCTATCTATTTAGTAACGCTTAGTCTTCTCGTAGTCGTTTTATTCATGCCTGCTATTAATGGGGCTCATGCATGGATTGGGGTTGGCACATTGGGAATTCAGCCTGCCGAATTTGCTAAAATTTCGTCCGCATTGCTACTTTCCAAATACATCAGCGA
Organism: Crocinitomicaceae bacterium; assembly: GCA_040379905.1. Taxonomy (GTDB): domain Bacteria; phylum Bacteroidota; class Bacteroidia; order Flavobacteriales_D; family Crocinitomicaceae; genus UBA952. The sequence goes on along the minus strand of JBEIKF010000030.1, from coordinate 3,397 downwards.
ATTGAGTGTAAAACAACAAAACACAAGAAATGTACTAGGAGCAGCAATGATACTGCTAGTCCCAATGGCTTTGATTTTACTTCAACCTGATGCAGGAACATTCGTTGTATTTACTTCATTTTTGTTTGTAATGTATCGTGAAGGATTAACATTTGATCCCATTATTTTAGGAGTAATTAATTCTTTTCCGGGAATCCGATTTAGGGAGACTTGGGTTGGAAGTCACTTCATACCAATTATGTTTGTTGCAATTTTTCTTTCTGTAATAACACTTTTACTTAGTAGCGTAACGATTACAATACCTTTCATGGAAGACACTACAATTCCAGGATCGATGGGCGTTTTGTTAAGTTTATTGTTTTTTGGGGTTGCTTCGTTTATTATTGTTCGAAGATTTGGTTCAAAAAGAGACAGGTCAAGAGCTACTATAATAATAATTATCGGTTTATTACTAGCAGGAGGGTTGTCATTTGGTGTCTCCAAAGGTTTCAGTGGATTAGCACCTCACCAAAGAGACAGAATCGAATTAGTTTTAGGCTTAAAGCAAGACCCTAATGGAAAGGATTACAATCGAAATAGAGCCATGGCAGCGGTAGGTTCTGGAGGCGTGATCGGGAAAGGGTATAACAAAGCCTCTGTATCGAGCGTCGAAAGTAACCACGTTCCTGAAAGTGAAACAGATTTTATTTTTTGTCCTTTTGCCGAGGAGTGGGGATTCATTGGAACACTATTCTTGATAGTTCTATATATGTTTATGTTGATTCGAATAATCATTATTGCGGAAAGGCAAAGAGCATCCTTCAATCGTATTTACGCCTATTGTGTAGGAATGATTCTGTTTTATCACTTCGCCATCAATATTGGAATGAACATCGGATTCGCGCCAGTAATAGGAATTCCTTTGCCGTTTTTTAGCTATGGTGGCTCATCCATGATGTCTTTTAGCGTAATGATGTTTATTTTGTTAAAACTTGACAGTCAACGTAAGGATGTTTTAAGATAATCTTTCTAACTTTAACCTATGAAAGAGACTTGAATGCGATTTGTTAAATCAGTCAATTGTTTTTTCGAAAATTCACATTATAGGGCTCACTAAAGGGAAAATAAACAACAATTTAACTCGTATGAAAACCAGTAATTCAGTGCTTACCGACGAAGAAAAAAAGAAATACACCAAATTGTTTTGGGGCATTTCCTTATTCCCGTTTCTTTTTGTTGCTGGCTTAATTCTTTTACAATCTGAAAGCTCCCTTCCGCCTGTATCAATGCTGGATAATCCACCTGAATTGCAAGCATCACAAATAATTGCTAGAAATAGCGTTCGTGAGGGTGAGGATACTGTTATTGGTACTTTTTGGCAAGTTAATAGAACTAGTGCAAAATTTAGAGATATTTCTCCTTTTGTATTTGACGCTCTTATTTCAACAGAGGACGAGCGATTTATGGAGCATTCGGGTGTGGATTTCAGGGCTATTGCTCGTTCATTTTCAAGTTTCGGAAACGCAGGGGGTGCTTCAACAATTTCACAGCAATTAGCAAAACTTATTTTTACATTAAAGCAACGTGAAGATGAAGATTTGGCTCGTGCAAACGGAGAGTCAATTAATTTACCATTAGGCGGTTTCTTTGGGAAATTTAGACGATTGAATGAAAAGGCAAGGGAAAATATTATTGCCAAGAGACTCGAGGAGCGATTTACAAAAGAGGAAATAATTACGATGTATTTGAATCAGTTTGATTTTCTTTACAATGCCGTGGGAATTGAAAATGCTTCCAAAGTATACTTTAACAAAAAACCTGGTCAACTTACCAAAACTGAAGCTGCCACTTTGGTTGGAATGTGTAAGAACCCTGATTTATACAACCCCTACAAATTCAAAAACAAAAATTACAGAAGGAAAATTGCTGAAAATGAGGGAATTGCCCTTTCACAAGTAACGAAGGAACAAATTCTTGAAATGAGATCAAAAGACTCATTAAGAGCGTTGGAAAGAAGGAATCAAGTATTGTTTCAGTGGTTGAAAAATAGTAAAGCGAATAACGAAGCAATTAAAAATAAACTAACTGAAGAGGATTATAACACTCTCAAAGTAGAACCTTTAGTAATCCGCTACACTTCAATTGATCACAAAGAGGGAATTGCACCTTATTTCAGAGAGTCTTTGCGCAAGGAGGTAACGGAAATACTTTCCGCTAAAAACAGTGACGGAAGTTATAAGTATGTTCGTGAAGATGGACGGCCCTTTAATATTTATCAAGATGGGTTAAAAATTTATACAACAATCAACCCTGCTCTGCAAAGGCATGCGGAATATGCGATGCAAAAACATATTAAAGAAGAACTTCAACCTGCATTTGATAGAAACAATAGAGGTCTAAAAAATTATCCCTTTTCAAATTCCATAGATCAATCCATGGTAAATCAAATAATGGATAATGCAAGAAAGTCAACAGGGAGATATAAAAATTTAGTTGCGCAAGGAATTACAGAAGAAGAAATAATTAAAAACTTCAATATCCCTGCTTCCATGAAAGTATTTAGCTGGCAAGGAGAAATCGATACTGTGATGACGCCAAACGACTCGATTCGTTATTATAAGGCATTTTTACATTCAGGCCTAATTTCCATTGATCCGACAAATGGTTTTGTTAGAGCATGGGTGGGAGGAATAAATTTCAAACATTTTGGTTATGATCATGTTCGCCTAGGGAAAAGACAAGTTGGATCTACTATAAAGCCTTTTGTATACGCTGCTGCACTCTCGATGAAAGTTGTTAACCCTTGCACAACTTTTTCTCCGGGTGAATATTGCGTTGATTTAGTTGATGATCAAAATCGGGTTGTTGGACAATATTGTCCTCAAGGTGAACCAGCTGGTTCGGTGCGTCAAGGATTAGCGATGTCTTCCAACCCAACTACAGTTGCAGTAATGGCTAAGATGGGTAAATTCAATCCAGTGAGTAAAAAAGGAGGCCCTTTCGTGATAGAGAAATTGTTAAAACTAGCTGAAATTTCGCTCAATAAAAACGACGTTGTTCCATCAATGTGTCTAGGTAGTATGGATTTATCACTTTATCAGTTGGTGGCTGCACAATGTATTTTCCCAAATAATGGTTATTACATTCGCCCAACCACAATTGAACGAATTACAGATAGAAACGGAACTGTTATTTACCAGGCAGAAGAACATCGTGAACAAGTTGTTAATTCGACTGTCGCCTATGAAATCTTAAAAATGATGAAAGGTGTTATTCAAGGAGGAACTGGATCAAGCCTTAGAGGTGGGAAATTCGGCATTACGGCGCCAACTGCAGGAAAAACCGGAACAACTCAGAATAACTCAGATGGTTGGTTTATTGGGATTACACCTGAATTGGTGACTGGCGTATGGGTAGG
>JBEIKF010000029.1:0-10269 GCA_040379905.1 Crocinitomicaceae bacterium | reverse complement strand
TCTAATTTCTAAAAACGAAAGATAATAAGCCACAAAAATTAATAGTTTATCTATCGAATTTAAATTGTAATTTTAAACCACAAAACGCTTAAAATTATAGCATTATGAAATTTTTAAAACTTGTATTATTAGCTTTAACCACAATTATCTCTATTCAAGTAAATTCACAAATTAGTGTTTTAACACAAAACACTTCTGCTCCTGCAACCTGCGATGGATCAGCTTGTTTAGATTCATCCGCAACTAATTTAGTAAGTGCAACCTCGATTTATTGGGCTGGCGGTGGCGCAATTCTTCAACAAGGAGGTTTTTGCATTTATAATTTATGTTCTGGGACCTACACAGTTACTTATAATGTCAATGGAAGTTCAGTTACCTCAAATTTTAATATTGGTTCGGGTTCAGGAAATCCCTGCAACAGTTTAACCGCGAATTTAACCATTCAAGCCGCTTCAACAGTTTCTTCTTGCGATGGAACAGCAACTTGTGGAGTAACTGGTGGTTCTGCTCCATATTCATATCAGTGGTCAAACGGTGAAACACCTAATACAGCATCTAATTTATGTGCTGGGTCTTACATTTGTTGTTATGTAACCGATATGAATGGTTGTACAACAACAGCATGTGATAGTATTTCTTTCCAGGGTCAATCTTCTGGAGGTGGAGACACACTAATTATTTCTGGTACAGCGGGATGTAACAATCCAGTAGGAAATATTGTAATGCAAATTGAGGATTGTAACTTCGATTTTAACGCAGTTGATACTGCATATTTATCGACAGTTATCTTGGGATCAAATCCGCTCGATTCCTCATTGGTTTCGTGGGTGTTCTTAGATACAAATGGCGTAAGCACAACAATGACCTCGGTTTCTCCAGGATTTAATGCAAACGGTTGTTATGATTACACACTCATATTATTCTGTTCTCAGAAATCCATGAACATCAAATATATTTTTGTAAATGGACAATATACTTATCAAAGCACTGGAATTGAGACGTTGTCTTCCACACCAAAAAAACTTTTGAAAGTTGTTGATTTATCGGGTAGAGAAGTAACGAATGATAATTCAAATGGAATATTAATTTATTATTATTCCGATGGAAGTCATCAAAAAGTGTTTTTGCAAAGAAATTAGTATCCCATTTATTTCGTTTGAAGACAAGAGAAATTACTGTTGATTTCCCTTAATTTTACTTTAACTAGCTCACTAGAGAATCAACTGAGAGGTGAGATTTAATCTTATATGAAGAAAGTTATTTTAACATATTTGACAATCATTACGTTACACGCTCATGCCCAAGTCCTCGAGGCAATGTCATTTGGAGGTGTCACTCGAACTTACATGTATTATAAACCAACCGACTGGAATCAGAATCAACAGTTACCTTTGCTTGTTGTTTTACACGGACTTACACAAACAGGTGGTGGAATTATGGATATTACGCAATTCAATCAAATGGCTGAATCGAATAATTTCATCGTTTGTTACCCAAATGGTTTGAATAACGCTTGGAATGCAAATATGAATGTATCTATTTCAACAGCTGATGACATGGGTTTTATTGAAACACTTGTTCAATATTTCCAAACTAATTTTAATACAAATCCGCAAAAACAATATTTATGTGGATTTTCTAATGGCGGATTTATGAGTCACAAAATGGCATGCGAATCTTCAGAATGTTTTGCTGCAATCGCAACAGTTTCGGGAAATATGAGCGATACGACTTATGCCAATTGCAATCCTCTGTACAAACCCGCAGTATTGCATATTCATGGAACATCAGATGCCATAGTTCCTTATAGCGGAGGACCGACTACCGGTGTTTCAGTTGATCAAGCTATACAGAAATGGGCTGTTTTTTTAGGTTGTAATCCGTCACCGACTTCGGTTTCCATGCCAAATACTAGCGTGACAGATTTATCTTCTCCTGAACGTATAACCTATTCAAATTGCACAAGTCCTTTGGAATTGATAAAGATAACAGGTGGTGGTCATCAGTGGCCTGGAATTTCAACCCTAGTTGGCGGAGCAGGAATCATCAATATGGATTTTTACTCCCCTCAAATTATATGGGATTTTCTTTCAACTAAAAGTTGTCAAACTAATGTGATTGCTGAGAATGAAATGTTATCCTTGCAAATCTTCCCCAATCCAGCGAATTCAGTATTAAATATAAATTCTGATGAGCTAATCGATTATCAAATCTTCAATGTTTTAGGCTTAAAAATTGCATCCGGAAGAATGAAGAATGAGTTAAGTATCGAAAATCTAGAAAATGGGGTTTATTGTATCAAACTAACTTTGAATAAAGCAAGTAAAAGCTTGAAGTTTGTCAAGTATTAATTGATCGAAATCTGAAAAGTTTACTTGTTTCCGTTCAGAAAATGAAATGTCTACTAATTATTTCGCTAGTCGAAAATCAACTTTAATCAGTAACTTTGATTTGATGAACAAAGCGCTCCTCATATTAATTTTATCTCTCATAGGATCTTTTAAGGCGCAAATAATCGACCCGAACAAGGAACTTCTTTGGGAGATTTCCTTGAATGGTAAAGGACCAAAATCTTATTTATTTGGAACAATCCATTCGAATGACAAACGCGTTTTTTCATTTTCAGATTCACTTTATGTAGCATTGAATAATTCGGAGTCAATTGTTTTGGAAACGGATATTTTTAATTTGTTCGAAAATCTTGACACGAGAAGAAATATCCCAAGCACGCTTTACGATAAAAATGGTCAACCGTATACGGGAACCAATGAAGCATCAAATACGTTTTATGGATCCGAAAATGGAATGCCTCAGTTTTTGGATGCTTTTTTTGAGGCCTATTGTCACAACGCGAATAAATTGTTCTTCGCCCTCGAGTCCCTGGATGACCAAATGGAACTTGTTTCCGATTTTCCTATCGTTCAGAGGGATATGGTCAATCTGAATTTTGTAGATTTTGCCCAAGAAAAATTGATGGATTTATACTTAAAAGGTGATTTGGACGCAATCAACCGATTCGTTGAAGCTAATCTATCAGCGAAAGAAAACGCCTACGATAATTTGATTGTTCAACGGAATTACAAAATGGCATCCAGATTAGATTCGTTACTAAAAACGAAAAAAAGTCTTTTTTGCGCGGTTGGATCAGGGCACTTGGCTGGATCGGATGGATTGATTCGTCTTCTGCGGTCCAAAGGTTATCGAATGAGACCAGTTTTATGGTCGATTTCTGAAAATCCGGTAAAAGCGAAATTAGATGTAAAAGCAAAAAATGAGTTTTTGTACTTTAACAAACGAGTTGGTCTTGTCGCTAAATTCCCAGGAAAGCCTTTTGAGAAAATAAATGAGGACAAAAGTATTACTTTGAAGTACCGCGATTTAGGTCAAGGAAACACCTATCAGATTGATATTCAGCCAATGGACAGTTCGTTGACTTTGGAAGAAATTGCATCGATTTATATTGCAAGTCCGCCGAATTCGCCATATGAAAGAAAAATACTAGATAACGGAACTGAAATCTATGAAGGCCTTTCAGATACTTATCCGGAAGGGTTGAATTGGGTTAGGGTAATGTTTGGTGAAAATTATTTTGCAGTAATTAAAACGTTTGGAGGCAATAAATTTATTCATTCAGATAGGCCAAGGACGTTCTTCAATAAAGTATGGTTCGAATAAACTTATTTGATTATCTTTTCTATGTAATTCAATAACTGCTCTCTTCCAAATCCGGATGTGCTGGAACTGGTAAAAACAGGTGGCATTTCCTCCCAATATTTAAGCATTTCCTTTTTGTATTTAGCTAAGTTTTTTTGAAGAACCGAACTCGAAAGCTTGTCGATTTTTGTGAAGACCATTGAGAACGGCAACCCTTTTTCTCCACACCAATTCATAAATTCAAGATCTATTTTTTGGGGCTCTAGGCGTGCATCCAACAAAACGAATATATTCATCAGCGTTTCACGTTTTGTAAGGTAATCTGCTATGAATTTTTCCCATTTCGACCGCATGGTTTTTGAGGCTCTTGCGTAGCCATAACCAGGTAGATCGACAATATACCATTGGTCATTTATTATAAAATGATTGATTAATTGAGTTTTTCCAGGAGTTCCTGATGTTTTTGCAAGACCTTTTTTTCCTGTTAACATATTAATCAAAGAAGATTTTCCGACATTGGAACGACCAATAAAAGCGAATTCAGGTTTTTTATCAGTCGGGCAATTTTTAATTTCTGTGTTGGAAACAACAAAAACGGCTTCTTTTATTAGCATTTGTCAAAGGTAGATGATATATCCGATATTTTATTTATCCGATTGAACAAATTAGATTATCTGTTGTTAAAGGATAAGTTGTGGGAGAATATAAAATAAAAGATATTGAGGTTTTAACGGGTATCAAAGCTCATACGTTACGTATATGGGAAAAGCGATACGCATTGTTGATTCCAGAGCGAACCGATACGCAAATAAGGACCTACACGGATGATGAGTTAACTTACTTATTGAATATTAGTCTTTTAAATAAAAGCGGTTACAAAATATCTAAAATAGCCAATCTTTCCAAGGAGGAGATAAACGAGTTGGTTTGGAAAATTAGGGTGTCCACGGAACTGGATAATAGTGGAGAAAAGTTAATACTCGCCTTAATCCAGTTAGATGAATTGCTTTTTCGTGACACCTTGAATGATTTGATAAGGGAGGTTGGTTTAGAAAACACATTTACCCATCATTTAATTCCTTTCTTAGACCGAATTGGAGTTATGTGGTTGGTTGGTTCAATCTCAGCAGCACAAGAGCATTTTATTTCAAATTTAATCAGGCAGAAAATTATTTCTGAAATAGACAAGCTTCCCATTCCGGATTCTAGTAAGCCCTCAATAATGCTTTTCCTTCCAGAGCATGAATGGCATGAAATAGGTCTATTATATTACCAGTTTTTACTTCGTTTTAAAGGTCTAAACTCTGTTTATCTTGGACAAAGTTTGCCATTTGAGTCAGCCTTGGATTGCATTAAAATATTAAAACCTAGTGCTGTCATCACTTCATGGCTAACCGCCGTTGAGGATGAATTTTTGGTAAAGTATTTCCAACAACTAAAAGTGACTGTTGGTAATACACCGATCTACGCAGGAGGAGCTCAAGTAAATATGAAGATTGATTTAATCGCAGATTTGGTGATTGAAATAAAGCACGCTAAAGATCTGAATAAATTATTCTAGAATCCAATTTTGACTTCGATTGTCTTGTTTCCAATCTTCAAAAAGTAAATTCCAGAATAAATGGTTGAAACATCGAAATAGGAAATTGTGCTTCCTTGAAGGATTTTATTCTTCGCAACCGATTTACCTGAAAGATCATAAAGCTCAATATTTAAATCTACTGCATTCAATCCATTAATTTGGATGATTAAAAGGTCATTCGCTGGATTAGGGAAAACTGAAAACTCAATTGTTTTGTCTTCAATGCTTGCTGTGTTGGTGTAAGTTGTAACCGTTTCTCCGATAGTTGTAACCTTTGAAGCGGTTTTATTGCCGTAAAAATAAGGACCAACCGCATACGGATAGGCTGAATTCCAATTTGCATCAACTGTTGCAAAATAGCAATAGATTCCATTTGGATATTCCGGAGTTATACAAAAACGACCATTATGCTCATCCAAATAATCAGCTTGTCCTGCGTGCGCAACGAATTCATAATCTTCGCGGAAATAGCCTAGGGGATATGTAGTGCTTACTACCGGTCCATCTGAAACATCTGTTCCGTCAGCCCAAACTAACCGAGAGGAAATATTTCTTAATTGAAAACCAGATTTTATTCGGGTAATTCCTCCAGTTCCATCGGCATTTTTATAGCCATAGGCACCATAAATTGGAAAGCCATCATAAGCAAATCCGATTAATGGAGAATGCACGTTTGAATCAATTGCGTATAATCCATCCGCATCATATAGATTACAAACATTAGAAATAACAGTCAAATCAAGTTTGAAAGCACTTGGATTTTGGTGGTGGTGATAATTTCCATTTGCAGGATGACCTTTGGAACAATCAAATCCTCCTTTTTCTGCCAATACAGCATCTCGATTCCATGATTGGGATGAACCTGGACCTCCTGGACAGGGTGACATACCGGGAAGTCCACCACACAACGAATTTGTACTTGTATTCCAAGCAACCCCATCACGATAATCAAATAAAGCGACACCATTAATGAAAACTCCAATATTACCACCGTTTGTAGAAGTTAAATTCCCTGTGTTCTGTGTTGGGTTTAATGGTATTTTAAATATTGCATTCTGATCAGTGGCCAACGTTGGATTACCATCTAAAAAAGGGCCTGTAGGGTAGGCAGGAATACCATTTGTAGACACATAAACCCAACTGTTCGAATATTGCACAGTTTGAATGTTTGCTTCGACATTGTCAGCGATTACAGTTGAGTTTCCAGAAACATAGTGACTTCCCATTATTCCGCTTGTATTTTGCAGCCAACTCGTTATCGCGGGATTTAATTGGGCGAATGATTTAAAACATGAAATTGAAATTAAGGTTGATATAACTAGTTTTTTCATAAATGGCTTTTTTTAGTTAGAGATTATTTTTTCATTTTTCTTGCGCTTGCCGTTCATTTTTTTGAAACCTGAAAATAGGATTATATAAAAACTCCTTGTCTGTTAAAGTTTTGAGAAAAGCCATCAGGTCTTTTGATTCTTTATCTGTAAATGGTTTATTGATTTTTTTCAGTTCTTTACTGAACGAATCTTTTCGTTTGGGTAAGCTGTTATAGTGATCTATTACCTCACGTAATTTTTTAAATCGTCCATCGTGCATGTATGGAAAACTGAATTCAATGTTGCGAAGTGTCGGCACTTTGAATAAAGTAAAATCCTTGGTATTTCCTGTTATTATCTTTCTACCTTCATCTTTTAATTCCGAATCTAAAGCAAGTCCATTATTTTTAAATGCATCGATTTTAAAAAGTGGTTCGGCATGGCATGAAGCACAATTTTTTTGAAACAGGCGATAACCGTTTTTTTCCTGCTCGTTGAATTCAATTTCACCTCGTTTGAAACGATCGTATTTTGAGTTAGCCGAAACGAAGGAAACAGTGAAATTAGCCAAGGCTTTCAAAAGTTTTTCCGATGTGATAACTGAGTCGTTAAAAGCAATGAAAAATCTTCTGCGATAGAATTTAGAGTTATTAAGTCGTCTTAAAATTTCTTTCAAGTTGTTGTCCATTTCACTCGGATGAGTCAACGGATTAATTGCTTGTTGGTTCAAATCTCCGGCGCCTCCATCCCAATGAAAGAATTTATTCCATGCCAAATTTATCAACACGGCAGAATTTCTCGTTCCAATTTTTCCATCGATGCCATGACTCAAAGCGTGGTCGATGTGTGTGAAACCTGAATATTGAAGGTGACAATTCGCACAGGAAATCGTGCTGTCTCGTGACAAATCAGGGTCATAAAAAAGTGTTCTGCCCAATTCAAATTTGTTTTTTGACAAGGGATTATTATCGAAATTATATATAGGTTTAGGCCAACCTTGTGGAACATAAAACGGATGTTCTGTCAGTTCCAAAAAAAAACTGATTGAAACGAATGAACTACAAATCAATAAAACAAGAACTGCTCTTTTCATTCGATTGAAAATAAATTGGCGGCTGCGGAAGTAATCATTTTTGCCGCCTCGCAGGGAATCATGATCTGTTCCGTCTTATTAAAATCAATATGATTCAAAAACAACGTTTTAAGATTCAATTTTAAGTTATTTCCATTAATTGGAAGTGTGACATCAAAATAAGTTTCATTCGGTTTTCGATAGCCTCCAAGGTGAAATTCAAATTCATTTTTTGCCATTTGAACAAGTGATGATTTCCCGACCATTTTTAAGTGAATATAACCACTGTTCCAGGCCCAATACATGCCATTCATCGGATCCAAATCACCATCGAGAATTCCTGATGTATTGATTAAGCTATCAAGCCCAAAGTGAAAAGTTAAGGTTTCAAAAAAATTGGTGTTTATGGAATCAAGAATGACTTTCGATTCCGAATTTTCATTGTCGATTAAGTCTACTGATTTTAAAATAACCCCACGATTTTTTTTACTTAAAGAATAGTTGGAAAGGTAAATTTTTAGTTCACTAAATTCAATCCAATCTTTAGCATTGAAATAATATCTTTTGTTGTTTTCTATGGTCTGATTTTCCCAAGTAAATTGAAAGTTCAATTGAGCATTAAGGTTAAAATTCAAGAAGCCAAGAAGAAAAATTAAAATCCTCATTTTCTTTTTGGTCTTCGCATGGATTCATGATCAAGCATCCTTTTTACGAATAAATCAAGCTCTTTGACTTGTTTTTCATTGCACAGTCTTTTGATGTCAGAAAAATACTGAAAACGCAATTTTTCAATTTCCTTTTGGTTCGTAGCTAATTCAGTGAAAACTGAGTCAAAGTCTATTTTATCCGAATTGTTTTTACTCAAATAAATCCGTTCACGTATCACTTTCATTGTTTTAAAGTGTTTCTTCATCTGATTGAAATGCGCTTTTTCCATTTTGTCAATTTTTAATTTAGTGTCTTTGTCAAAATGAATGATATCGGTTATTTTTGGGGGATGATGAGGTGCTCGGTGGGGGCGCATTAAAAAATAAACGCAAACAACATTTAATGCCACAAGTGCAATTATGAGGTATTTAGTTAATTTATTCTTCATAATTAATAAATAGATGAGTTATTCCAATTGTTCGTATAGTATTCTTTTAATCGTTCATTTTTGACTTGCTTGTGGTATGTTTGGATGGAAAAAATATTGAGGCTAATCAAAATCGCTAATCCGGCAGCAACATACCAAAAAGTCTTGCTTGTTTGGATTTTAATAGTCGTTGATTCAAGAATCCGTTGGTGCAGTTCATTTGAAACATCAATTCGTTCTTTGAATTTATGGTTCAACAAATCTTCCATATTTTGATCTGAATTCATTTGACTATTTGATGATAGATTTTCAATTTTCTTGCTCATAATTCAGTTATTTTTAAAATAAACTTCGAGTTTCGATTTTAAATTTTTCTTAGCTCTAAAAATTAGTGATTCAACTGAGGAAACGGATACCTGCATTAATTCAGCAATTTCTTTGTAGCTAAAGTCTTCCATATTGTGAAGGGTGTAGGCGATTCGTTGAGTATCTGGAAGCGATTCAATTGCGGATAAAAGTTTGTTAGTTCGTTCATCTTCAAAAAGTATTTCCTCTGGAGTTAATTCTTTGGATTTTAATGACGAATTACTTTGTTCAAACAAGTCAATTAAGATACCAAACCTTTTTTTTCTGCTTTTATGCCGAATGATTTCTTTGCATTTATTTATGGTAATGCGATAAATCCAAGTAGAAATTTTTGAATCCCCTTTAAAATTGTTTAACGATTGATAAATCAAGACAAAGACTTCTTGCGTGGCGTCTTCAGCATCTGATTTGTTATTCAATAAATAAGCAGCCAAATTAAAGACCTGTTTCTCAAATTGAACGACGAGTTTTTCAAATTCTTTTTGATTACCTGACCTTAATGTATCGATATTTAAAACCTCACTCAATTGAAAGTTAGATGTTTTTTAAAGTGAAAACTTGCTAAAAAAACAAACGACCATTCACCCATTCAGAATCCAAGGTTGCGTTGCGTTTTTTATAAAAATCTAATGCCAACTGATTCCATTCCAACACTTGCCAATCCATTCGTTTTACACCAAGTTCTTTTGCAATTTCGACGACCTTATCGAATAACATTCCGCCCGCTCCATATTTACGGTGAACTTCTTGAACGTAAAAATCTTCCAAGTAGAGACATCTACCTTTCCAAGTTGAATAGGAAATATAATATAAAGCAAAGCCAATAATTTGATCATTTTTGAATGCAACGATAGCCTCACAAATTTTATCTTGGAACAAATCTATACCAAGCTGTTCAACGGAATTTGTAACTTGTTCAGGCGCTTTTTCATAGAAGGCCAATTCATTAATTAAACCAAAAATTACTTGCTCATCACCTGGAATGGCTTTTCTTATTTGAATCATCGAAGTCCGTTCAAATCAAAACGAATAGCAAGGTTTATTTTCAAATTTCCTGTTGGAACACTCGTTTGCACTTTCGGATTTATAATGCCTTGTTCGTAATTGAAAATCGCAGTTAAGAACTCGGTCAGTTTGTAGTTGGCGTCAATTTTAATGTTGACCGTTTTTTGTCCTGCAGTTGCCTGATTTGTATTTTCAACAACCTTAC
>JBEIKF010000028.1:0-10305 GCA_040379905.1 Crocinitomicaceae bacterium | reverse complement strand
AAGATTGTGATTTTAAATCTGTCATAAATCCATCAAAGTCAACAATCGTTTTTGTACAATTAGTATTCGAATTGTTTACCTGATTGTTTAAGTTTTGATTAGAAGTTGTGTTAACTGAATTTTGGTTATTATTTATTGTAACATTTGCAGAGCTATTATTTTGATTTAGTTGATTTTGAGAAGAAATTACATTTGCAGATGAAGAGCCAGTTTGAGATTGAGTTATTGTGGTTTGAGTTGTTTGAGTTGTTTGAGATTCATTAATACTCCCATTCAAATTACCATTCACGTTTATGCTAAGATTAACGTTTCCATTCAACATATCTGTTGGCGCACCATTTAAACCGTTAGCATTCACTCCAACATTTAGCTGAACATTTTGTGGGGTGTTTCCAACCGAAACATTTGATGATGTGTTTGTAACAGTGTTGCTGGAGCTCACATTCATCTGTTGATTACCAGTCGGGGCATTTTGTACTGAATTTTGATTAGCATTTGAATTCTGTGAATTCGTGTTTGGTGTCGTATTTACAGTTTGAATAGTGCCATTTCCATTATTGGAAGTTGTATTACTTTGATTTATTTGAACAGGTTGTTGATCAGAATAAATAAATGTATCATTAGGCCGATAGGTTACTGAATTTGATTGAATCGATCCGCTTGTAGGTAACATACTAACTAATTGCAATTTTCCTTTTCCTTTCTTAAAGACCACTTTCGTCGTGATGTCACTTGGAGCATCAATGAAAAAATTCTTATCAATATCCGGTGTTTTACCATCTTCAAATATTAATTTAACCGAATAACCACCATCTTTAATTCCGGAAACGCTGACATTCGTCTGCGGCATCGAATTTTGTTTAATTCCATTCAATATGACATAAAAACGCTGTCCCGAATTATTAAAAATTGACAAATTGGTTTGAGAGGACGCAATAAAACAAGCACTTAGAAAAAAGAAGAGCAGAATAGTTTTCATATAAAAAGATTTATTGACCACTAAATTAGTGATTATAAGAATGAAATAGAGTTAGCAACCTAAAAAACTAACAATAATGACTTAGTATGCGGCCCGCGAGCATATTCGTTATTCGTTTGTCCAATTCTTTTTTGGCTTTAAGATAAAACTCGAATTCACTCGTTGTCATTAGACCACAAATCTGCCCTATCAAAAAATACTTATAATTCTGTTGTGAAAGAAAAAACCGTTTTATAATATCACGCTTTTGTGCTATGCTTGAAATATTGGTCATTTGCTTTTGAAAAAGCTTTTCTTGCTTTGTTAAACAGAGTATTAAATCATGTTGGTATTTTAAAATTGGGCGCAATACTTCATTTTGAAAGGTTTCTATTTCGGTCCAAGTTGTTTGTTCTGAAAAAATTTCAGGTCGCAAAGATTTTAATTCTGATTCTTCTCGCATTACCACACAACAATTAAACTCAAATGCGGTTCGAAATGTCATTTGTTAAACCTCAATTGTTGAAATTCACCTGCTGTAATAATCACTAGCTTTGATTATGCGTTTATCTTTGTATTATGGAACAAAAGCAAGACAAACTAAAGGACATTATATCACACGCTAAAGAGTACGGATTCATTTTTCCTTCCTCAGAAATATACGATGGTTTGGCAGCAACCTATGATTATGGACAATTAGGTTCTGAACTAAAAAACAACATCAAAACCTATTGGTGGAAGGCTATGGTTCAAATGCATGAAAACATCGTGGGAATTGACTCTGCGATTTTTATGCATCCAACAACTTGGAAGGCATCCGGACATGTCGACGCATTCAACGATCCACTTATTGACAATAAAGATTCCAAGAAACGCTATCGAGCTGATGTACTAATTGAGGAACATATCGAGAAAATCAGACAAAAAATCGAAAAGGAAATTGGTTTTCGTCAAAATCGATTTGGAAACGATTTTGACGAAAACCAATTTCGAGCGACAAATCCGAACGTTTTACGCAATGCTGAAAAAATAACGCAAATCGAGGCAAGAATGAAGTCTTCTTTAGAGGAAAATGATTTGGAGGGCGTTCGCAATCTGATACTGGACTTGGAAATTGTTTGTCCGATTTCAGGCTCTAAAAATTGGACAGAAGTTCGACAGTTCAACTTAATGTTCTCCACCGAATTAGGATCGGTAGCCGGAGATGCAGCAACCATATACCTTAGGCCAGAAACCGCACAAGGAATTTTTGTTAATTTCTTGAATGTTCAAAAATCAGGCAGATTGAAAATTCCTTTTGGAATTGCACAAATTGGTAAAGCTTTTCGAAATGAAATTGTTGCGAGGCAGTTTATCTTTCGAATGCGGGAATTCGAACAAATGGAAATGCAATTTTTTGTTCGTCCAGGAGAAGAAATGAAGTGGTACGAATATTGGAAAGATGCCCGTGAAAAATGGCATAAGAATTTGGGACTCGGAAATCAAAACTATCGTTTTCATGACCACATTAAGTTGGCTCACTATGCAAATGCAGCATCTGATATTGAATTCAATTTCCCTATGGGATTCAAAGAGTTGGAAGGAATTCATTCGAGAACGGACTTTGACTTGAAGCAACATGAGCAATTTTCAGGCAAAAAACTCCAATTTTTTGATCCGGAAATCAATGAAAGTTATGTTCCATATGTTGTAGAAACTTCTGTAGGCTTGGATCGCATGTTTCTAGCGGTTCTTTCAGCAGCATTTCAAAATGAAAAACTGGAGGATGGCACCGAACGAATTGTCTTGAACATCCCGCCAGTTCTAGCTCCATACAAAGCGGCTGTTTTGCCTCTGATAAAAAAGGACGGGCTTCCAGAAAAAGCAAGA
Organism: Crocinitomicaceae bacterium; assembly: GCA_040379905.1. Taxonomy (GTDB): domain Bacteria; phylum Bacteroidota; class Bacteroidia; order Flavobacteriales_D; family Crocinitomicaceae; genus UBA952. The sequence goes on along the minus strand of JBEIKF010000028.1, from coordinate 7,478 downwards.
GAAATTCAGAAAGCACTTCAGTTTGAATACAATGTTCAATATGACGAAAAAGATGCCATAGGTAGAAGATACCGACGACAAGACGCTATAGGAACACCTATTTGTATCACAGTTGATCACCAAACATTAGAAGATAATACCGTCACCATACGAGATCGAGATACGATGCTTCAGGATCGTATTTCAATAAGCGACCTTGAACTTCGAATTGCTGAAAAAGCGAGTTGGAAAAAAATACTTACCAATCTAGATAAAAATTAATTTTTGCAGACATTCTTTAAATCTTGTTGGCTTGCTTTTATCTTATTAAACATGCCATTACTTTTCGGACAAATGATTAATAATTTGTCGGGAGATGCGTTTACTGATTTGCCATTTTTCGACTCACAATTCATAAAACGAAATCGAATAAAATCTCTCGAAGGTAATTATTCTCGAAAAAAAGATGGCGATATTGTAAGGTCTTCAAATGATTTCTTTAAATATACTTTTGATACATCCGGCAACCTAATAAATTCCATACAAGTCAAATCAGATTTTGGGAAAAAAGATACCATTTTAAATTTCTATGTTTACAATGAAAAAAAATTATTGAGTATTCATAGAAAAACTGAGAATGATGGTTTAACAGCTTATCACTACGAGTATGACAGCTTAAATCGAATTATTGCCATTCAACAAAATCGCGACATTGTAAACGCCGATGGTCAAGTTCTAAGTACTATATCAATCAACAGAGAAACAATGAAGTATTTCAAAATTGAAGACGGGTATAGAAAAGTCACTTACAACAGTTATAATTTACCGTACATGGATGAATACGAGTCATGGGATTCCGTTGGATACAAATTAGAAGAGGTTCAGAAATATAGAATGGGGTCCTCTGAATATAAAAAGAGGTTTTTTTACAATGAAAAAGGACTTTTAGCTTCTTGGGCTATTTTTTACAATGATTCGGAAAAGCCCATCAAAGAGGTTCATTTTAAGTACGACAATTTCGGAAATGTTATTGAAAGAAAGAAGTATGGTGATTCTGTTTTTCTGGGAGAATTACAAATCATATATGACAACAAAACGCAACTTTTGGGCTCCACAATTGAGAAGATCGCAGGAAGTAATTTACTTCTCATTTTGCGGTTTAAAGATATACAATTTCACAATTAATGGTTGTTAACAAAAATTTAACGATTACATAAAATATTGATATTTAGTTAGTTATATTGATAAATTACAATAAATCAATTTATATTTATTAATTTTATTCTTTTTAAACATTTTTGGCATAATATTTCCATCCAAATAGCAAAAAAACAGGTTATGAAATACGTTTATATTGTCCTTTTAATTCTAGTTACATTTTACACAAACGCACAAAAAATCGATTATGACAACGCTTCAAAATGGTATTGGGGTCTGAATCTTGGCGGGACCTGGCAGACTACTGATGTTTCAAACAAAACGGGCGTTGGCTGGGGAATTATTGTCGGAAAATCCTACAACTACAACTATGGAAAAGCGATTTCATTTGATATTCGGGGAAGATATTTGAATGGAAATTGGTACGGTCAAGACAACGATTCAACAACGCTTTCAGGATTAAATCAAGGAAATGCACTTTATGGATACCAAAATGGACTTGGCTACACATACCATAATTATAAATCAAACGTACATCGTTTGGCTTTGGAATTGGCAATTCACCTGAATGCTATTACGCAAAAAACCGGTTGGGATCCGTATGTTTTTGGTGGAATCGGATTAACTTGGAACCGAACATACGGAAACTTAACTGACTCAACTTCTATAGATGTTACAGGTATGTCTCCTCTACCATACGTTTATCAACCCAGTGGGCTAAGTAATGTCAACTTTGACAAATCATACGAAACCCCATTAGACGGATATTCCAAATATCGGGTAAATGTTATGCCAAGTCTCGGATTCGGTTTGGGTTACCATATCGGAAAGCGAACTACGCTTGGAATTGAACACAAAACTACATTTACACTAAACGACAATTTCGATGCTGTTGAATCAACCACTCCCCGCTCTAAAAATGATTGGTATCATTATACATCACTGTATTTAAATTTTAGACTTCGGACAAGAAATGATGATAGGACCTCTACCCAAAACACAAATTTTACGACAACTAATCCTAATTCATTTACCAATTGTCCGGCGCCATTAATAAACCTAATCACTCAAAATAATTTAACGAGCAATCAAGCTACATTTAAAATTCAGGCAAACGTTAACAATATAAGCTCAAGTAATTCTGTTGTTTTTTTAGGGGTGAATAACTCAATGTTGCCTTTTACTTACAATTCATCGACGCGGAATTTCGAAGCAGTAGTTACTCTTACACCAGGAGTAAATAATTACACAATTACTGCAAGCAACAACTGCGGAAGTGATTCCAAAGTAATAACAATTAATTTCATAAATTGTAATCTGCCTTCAGGAAGTTTTACCAACCCCATGAATAATCAGGTAAACGTAACTAATCCTAATTTTGCATTAAGTGCGCTTTTGACCAACGTTCTTAGCGCATCAAACATAACTGTTTTTCAGAATGGCTCATTATTAAGTAGTCCAAGTTTTAACCCTAATTCAGGGGTAGTGCTGTCGAATGTTATTTTACAGCCAGGAATAAATAATTTTAGAATTGACTTCTCTAATCCATGTGGTAATAATAGCATTTCAACTTCTGTTAATTACAACAATTGTGTTAATCCAAATATTCAAATTACTTCCCCTTCAGCTTCAGGGTCAACTGTAAATTCTTCAAATTACATAGTTACTGCAAGCGTGGCTAATTTAGCAACCGGTTCACTGCAAATAACTTTAAATGGAGTGACTATTAACAACTTCACCAACAATAATGGTCAACTTCAAATACCAGTTGTTTTAGCAAATGGAAATAATACAGTCAATATTCGTGTAACAAATAACTGTGGAACAGACAGCGAAACTACTACGTTAAATTTCCAAAATTGTAACGCTCCAATAGTAACGATTAATGAGCCAACAATGAATTCCGTTGTGAATACAACCCAAGTATTCTTAAAAGCAAAAGTTGAAAATGTTACTGCAAAACAAGACATTCATTTACTATTGAATAATATCAATGTGCCCGTTTTTAACTTCAACAATACCTTGAAACTTGTTGACGCAGCATTGATCTTGGTTCCAGGAACAAACACCATTACAATTTCATCTTCAAACAGTTGCGGTTCTGACATTGAAACCGTTGTGATTCAATATGATAATTGCAAGTCGCCTATCGTTGACATAACAAATTCAACCAATCAAACTGTTACAAATAGTGCATTTAACTTGACAGCGAATATTCAGAACATGCCAACTTCGGATGGACTTAGTTTAACTCAAAATGGATCACCAATTAATTTTTCTTATTTTAATGGTGCACTTACCAGTTCGGTTTCTCTCGCGCCAGGGATTAATACTTTTAAATTAATTGCTTCAAGGTCATGTGGGAATTCTTCAGAAACCATTGTTGTTAACTATAACGATTGTACTGCACCGAATATCACAATCATTCACCCAACAGCAAGTGGAATAACCGTAAATTCTGCAAGTTATAACTTCAAAGCAACTATTAGCAACATTAGTAACAATCAACAAATAAGCTTCAAATTGAATGGCCAAAATCAACCGTTTGTATTTAATAATGGTCAATTAGAAGCCAATATATCATTAATCAATGGAAATAACGCCATAATGGTGTCCGTCAATAATCCTTGTGGAACTGATTCAGAAACGACAACCATTAATTTGGTAAATTGCACCCCTCCTCAAATTACTGTTTCTAGCCAAAATAACACTGGTCTAACAGTAACAAATCCAACATTTGCTTATCAAGCATCAATAACAGGCGCCGCAAATTCAAATGCCATATCATTTAAACAAAATGGGCAAGCAAAACCATTTACATTTGTTGCCGGGGTATTAAATTCTTCATTAACCCTTTTGCCAGGAAATAACATAATTACAGTTTCAGTAACAAATGACTGTGGTGTGGACATTCAAACAAATACAATCAATTTCGATAATTGCATTTCTCCGGTTATCTCATTTACGAACCCAACGCAATTGAACATAACAACAACGAACAGTCAATTAAACATACAAGCCCAAGTAACAAATTCAACAAGTCAAGGGATAACACTCACACAAAACGGCGTAAATAAGAATTTTAACTATTCAAACAACATCCTTTCTTCGACATTGCAACTTATTCCAGGGAACAACACGATTGCCGTTTCAACGAATAATTCATGTGGCAATGATGTTAAGTTTCTGAATGTTAATTACAACAATTGTATAGAGCCAGTAGTTAGCATTACCCAGCCTAGTATTCCCGGAAACTCAGTAAATATAGCCTCGTTTAATTTCCAAGCGAGTGTCCAAAATATGGTCGGGATGCAAGGCATTACCTTGACTCACAACGGCAATATAGTTCCGGGTGCATCTATTAATAATGGCCTTGTTTCTGCAACTGTAACTTTAATATCTGGACTTAATACTTTTTCTATAACAGCGCGGAATTCTTGTGGTAATATGGTTCAAACATCCACTATTAATTACAATAATTGTGTTGCACCTGTTGTAACACTTTCCAATCCACAAAATGCTGTTATGACAACAACATCAGCAAGTTACAACTTAGTTATCAACGCATTAAATGTTAGCAACACAAACAGTTTAAGTTTTACTCAAAACGGAAATCCATTAACTAATTTTTCCTTTGTGAATGGACAAATTTCTGCAAATGTTAATTTAATTCCAGGCGCCAATAACTTTTACGTAAATGCCTCTAATAGCTGCGGAAACGACTCGAAGAATTTCACGATTAATTATGATAATTGCAAAGCCCCTGTAATCTCAATTGCTAATTCTGCAAATCCTTTACAGCCTGTGGTAAATCCTAATTATCAATTTAACGCTAACATTCAAAACATGAATTCGGCTCAAGGAATCTCTTTAATGTTAAATGGGGTCGCAATTCAAAACGCAACGTTTGTTGGTAATCAGTTAACTGCAAATGTGGTATTGTCTCCAGGGTCGAATAATTTTGTTCTTTCGGCTCAAAACGGATGTGGAAATGACAATCAAACATTCTCGATAAATTATGTGGTTTGTCGAACACCCGTTATTAATCTAACTACGAATCCAATTTCAGGGTCAATCACCACAAATTCACAACTGAACTTTACCGCTCAAGTATTGAACATAAATGCGAACACCATCTTGAACATAACAGTGAATGGATCCCCTCTAAATTCATTCTCGAACAATATCGGTTCCATTTCAGCGAATTTAACATTGTCATTGGGGAATAACACCATTATTATGACTGCTCAAAATGAATGCGGAACAGATATTGAGTCATATACGATTAATTACGAGCAACCTATCAATAATAATGATCCTAGCCCTCAGACCATGGAAATTTGTCTGCCATTACAGGGTAGAAATGGTAACGCCACGACAATGACAATTCCAATATCTGAATGGCCTTATTACCAATCGCTTGGTGCAACCCAAGGTCCTTGTTCGGAAAACAATAATGTGGACCCAAATACAAATGGAAACAATGGTCATGGTAATAATCAAGATGGTGTAGATTCTTCTAATCCCGGACAGGGATCTGGCGGTCCGAACGGACAAACTGATACCAATAATGGTGTTGATGATGAAAATGGGAGTGGAAACGGTAGTGTTAACGGTGGTAGCAATAATGGTGGTAGCAACGGTAGCGGCACTGGTGGCAACAATGATGGTAGTAACGGTGGCAACAGTGGTGGTAGCAACGGAGGTAACAACGGTGGCGGTAATGGAAAGAGTTTGAATACTAAAGGAAATAATGGTAGTGGTACAATTAAACCTAACAACGGTACAACTAATTCTTCCAAACCTACAGGGACTCCGACTCAAAATTCGAATGCGCCAAAAACCGGTAATAATCAAAAACCAACTATTAATACGAGTAAACCTGTAATTAAGACCGAAGAAAAAAAGGAATCCCCTACTAAAAGTGCAAACGACACGCTCAAAACAAACAATAAACCCGCAATAAACCCGCAAATTAAACCGAACATAAAAGGAGGAGGCCGATAAGCCTCCTTTTTCATTGAAATAGACTTTCATTTTTAGACAATTCTTGCTATCTTCGCGTTCTTAAAAAAATGTTATGGCGATTATAGGAAAAATTCGAAATAATTCAGTGATAATTATTATTGCTTTTGTCATAGTTGGAATCGCTATGATTTGGGAATCATTTAAAACAGCAAATCCAAATTTTTCATTACTTGGGGACAATACCGAATATGGAATTGGTACAGTGTATGGCGAAAAAATGGACGCAAGCAAATACGGGCAAATAAGCTCAAGAGTCCAAGACCAAGAAAGAATGCAGGCTCAGCAGCAACAAAAAGAATTTGGGGAACGTGAAGTCGAATCTTCAAATGATAAATCTTGGAATTTCATGGTGGACTCGGTAATACTAAAAAAAGAATATGAAGCGCTTGGGATTAGTGTTTCTGATCGCGAATTCAATGCATACTTGATGGCGACTGATGGATTTTCAGTGCTTCAAGATTTGTCACAATTTTATACAGATTCTTTAACGGGTACTATTACTGAGCAATCTACGATAAAAGGAAGACAAAAGCTACAGTCAACATTGACTCAACTAAAAACGAACAAAGATCCGCAAGCAGTTCAACAATGGAATAACACTAAACAATACTATTCTGATCGTAGAAAACAAGAAAAATATTTGAACTTGTTAAGCCAAGGTGTTTACGTTACAAAACTAGAAGCGGAAAATGAATATAAAGCAAATAATGAAAAGAAAAATATTTCATTTGTAATGCGTCGATATACTGAAATCAATGATGCAGATATTAAAATTAAAGATGACGAGTTAAAAGCCTTCTACGAAGAACATAAATCAGATTCAAAATATGCTATTCGTAGCTCTAGTCGTGAAGTTAGAATGTTTGACGTTGTAATTGCTCCATCAAGACAAGATTCACTGATGAGTAAGCGTTTAATGACTAAAGTAAAGACCGAGTTCCAAACTGCAGCGAACGATTCAATCTTTGTAATGAAGAACAGCTACAACAAAATCTATTTTGGAGATAAACGAGCAACAGCTGTTCCACAGGGAAATGAAAAGGCCAATCGTTTTCAAACTTATCCGATGGCTTTAGACAGCGTGTTTAAGAAAGCTGCTATTGGTCAGATTGTTGGACCATATTATTCCACAGAAAATATAATTGTATCAAAAGTGATTGGGTTCACGCCGGCTAAATTATCAGCAAGACACATTTTAATTGCAGCAGATAAATCGAAAGATGCCAAACAAATCGCGATTAAAAAGAAAACGGCAGACAGTCTTTTGAAATTGATTAATAAAGATAATTTCAGTTCGTTTGTAGATAAATTTT
>JBEIKF010000027.1:0-10348 GCA_040379905.1 Crocinitomicaceae bacterium | reverse complement strand
TTTCAAAAGGTTTTTCAAGTTTATTGCAAAATTTTAATAAACTTTCACTTATTATTTGAGCTTCGTAAATATTTGAAACAATCGTATTGTTTCCAACAGAAAAATCAATAGTTTGAAGAGCATTTACTGAACCATTTTTAGTAATCAACGATAACTTGATGTCTTTTAAGACACCTGTAATTTGATTGGAATGTAACTGAAAATTGATGTCGGCTTTTTGCTCTAATTTTTTTTCTTTGAACAGAGAGTTTAACTTCGAATGAAAACTTACTTTATTTTGTTTTTTAATTTGTGGGAAATTTTCACCTATAATTTTTTGATAGTACTTTGCAAAAACAACTTGATTAAATTGAATATCAATTTGAACTGGTTCGGAAAATTTAATTGCTCCAGCTGAATATTGCTCGAGGTAAGAAAAGTATGATTTAGAGAAAATATTATTCAATAGTTTTCCCTGATGAATTGTTTTATTCTCTTCATTAACAATCGATTGAATTTTCTTTAAGGAATTTTCTACAAGGAAAGACAAATCGTTTCCTATATTCAATTTCTTAAGCCAATGCAATTTGGTAGGGGAATATCCAAAGTGAATTTTGTCAGCAACAAAGATTACCCCAATAGCAATTGATTCATGGGAAAACGAGTTTGTGTGGACAGATAGAATACTGAAAAATGGTTTCATGACTTTGATTTTTTAATTATTTCTTCGATTTGACGAATGCGATTTTCTGCTGATAAAAAATTAACAATCTTCCGCTCAAGATTGTCTAACAACTCCCATTCCTGTGGGAACTGCGCAAAAGTCTCAGAAATAATTGGTTCGTAATCATAACGTAACAAAGGTATAAAATTATCAACAATATTTAAGAAATCATTTTTATTAATATTTTCCAATATGCTTCTGTAGTAAGGTGTCAAATGCAGCCTATTTGAGTTTACTAACGGTGAATCAGGAAAAATGTTACCGACCGGATTTACCCCACCAAATGCGAAAGCATGATCGAAAGCTATAATGTGTTCTTTACCTAGAGAAACTGAAAGTAATAAATTATAATTAAATCCAGGATTAGGGCTTAAATCTTTACCTCGATCCGCATTGTTAGTCCATAGATCAAAAATTGCAATTTTTATAATATCTGAAGGATTAGCAATTTTAGCAAACTCACTTTTCCCGTCAATTTTTGATAATTCATCCACAATTTTTACCGGTGTAATTTCTTTAGAACCAAACACAGTAATTCCTTCTCGCATTCGCTTGTTTTTGACAATGATTTTTTTGTCTAATGTTTCCGGTAAAATCTTTACAAATGCTATTTCTGGTGTTGGAAGATCTAAGTGAACTAACAAGGAAGTGCAAACAAACTCGTATGCCAAGCAATTTATTTCATCTTTGTTAATTTGAGTTCTGTATTTACAATAATAATTTTCACCATTGTCACAATGAAATAACACAGGAGCATGACCGTCTGTTGTCATTTCTTTAATAGTGAAAAGTGTATTTACTTTTTCAAATCTCATTCTCCTAATTTTTTAATCTAATTACTTTTGGAAATTTAAAAGATTTTGACCTAATACAATTGTTTGTTCAATACTTTGCTACACCTTTTCGAATTTTGATAGTTTAATAAAAACTATTTTCTTTTCAGCACATTATTTGGATTATAAATATAATTTTTTTGTTGTTAAGTTATGATCCAAAAAATTAAACTCGGGTAGTTTTATTTTATTTGTATGAATAATTGGCTGATTTCGAATCACAAAACTGTCGATACACCACAAAAGTTGTTGCGAGATAGAATGTTCAAATAACCACTTCACCCTCCATTAAGCCAAACGCCTTTTTCCTGTCGGTACTTCTCATTTAGTAATTGAATTTAAGTCAGTAATGAATTGTTCAACGGCTTCTTTATTGTCTTTTTTCCAACGATTGAAAAGTCGGCTTCCACCTTTACCAAAATACCGTTGATTAGATTCATCATTGAACCATTTTTTATGATTATTGTCCGCAAAGTTTCCAAAACAGGTTTGGTGAGTGAAATTATTATTATTATCCCAAAATTCATCATCGTCATCAAGAGCATAAACAAAATCAAAAAATATTTTTTCTGGTTTGTGTTGGCCAGGTAAAATTGCAGTTCTTGGTGTTTTACGATTTTTGTGATTTTCTCTTGCATCACCATCGAGTATGAAATTGGTGGATATAAAAATCGGATGTTTTGAATTTGCCATTTCTATTAATGTACCGTCAGGGAAAGGTCCTTTGATTACTTCGATTTTCTGTTTTAAATCAGTTCCATTGAGAAGGTTTTTTGACCATAGTTCTGCTACTATATCTTCACATATGAACTGTATTTTTTCAACCTTTTTTGCTTGGCCAGTTTGTACTTTTATGATGTTTTTAAGTAGTTCAATATTTGGATTTACTTGGTTTATGGCATTTTTATTATTCCATTTTAAGAAATTTATTTTTGTTTCTACTCCTGTTTTTTGGGATAAATGTTCTAGTATTTCTAAGGAATGTGTAGTGAAAACAACTTGAACATTTAATGATTTAGCTATTCCAAATAGTTTATCGACAAGTTTAACCTGTGAGCCGGCATATAATGTTGCATCTATCTCGTCTATTAGAAGTAGTCCGCCTTTATAATTTTCCTTTAATTCATTTTTTAGTCGACCAAAGGATAAAATGGAGGAAATAATTTGACCTAAATTATCTTGACCTGCAGAATTTCCCAAATGACCGTAATCATTTGTTTTCATCGCAAAAATTTGCTTGTTAGGTGATTTTACAAATTCAGCTTGAATAATATCTCTAGTTAAATAGAGAATCTCTTTAGAGAGTTTAGCAAATTGGTTTTTATCAGCACCGATTAGCTCGAGGTCTTGAAGAGATATAGTTTTTTCAGTAGCCAAAGGTATTAGTCTTTTAAGTCCTAGATATATCACAGGAAAATCTATAGCTGTTCCTCTTCCATCAAAATCAACTCGATATCTATTTTCAGATTCAATTAATCTCGTTGTCATTTTTTTAGTTTCTTGGAGTAAAGAGTCTACATAGTGAATGGAAACGTTGTATGATTTATCGTAATCTTTTTCGGGGCAGAATCTGAATATTTCTGAATACTTCGATTTATATGGGGTATCTAGTAATGTTTTGTTTTTCGGCTTAAAGTCCGAAGCTTGAGCAATCCAACCTAGTAAGGATGATTTTCCTGTCCCGTTTTGACCAGCAATAGCAGTCATTACATTACCAATGTCAATAGTCTGTTCGTGAATATGTCTGAAATTGTGTATTTCTAATTTTGTAAACTTCATATTTTTTGGTGTCAATTAGTATTACCGGTAACGTTTTGCAGCTATCCGAATGTGTCGTCCCGAAAGCTTTCGGGATCGAAGCGATTCATTGTCAGCCAAGCACAAACTTTGATATTGTGTTGTCTTTGTTATAGTTTATTGAAGTTTCTTTCCAAACATTTCAGTTACTTTTTCAAGTTGTTCTTTGATGTGTTCGCCATAATAGCGACGACTGTGCAAATATCCTAAAGTAATTTCTCTAATCTCTCCAAGTGTAATTTTTTTATCTAGCGCTATTTTACGAAGCTCTTTTGCTCGTTCTTCATCATTTGGATGTCCTCCAAAAATCCCGTCAGCAGTCCCAAAACAACCACCAATTCTTTTTCGTAAAAGTTCAAGGGTGTCGTGGCGATTTATTTTTTCTTGGTCTGTCATTATCATTTATTTTAAGTTTTATTTTAGTTAAGTTCCAATTTAAAGTGTTCCTGCCAATACTTGTTGAACAAGTGTAAAGATATGTTTTGCTGAAACGTCATTTAATATTAATTGGCTTTTTTCATTTGAACGATGATTTGTCACCCAAACTATGTCGTAACCGTGAGAGGTGTGCAAAGCACTAACCGTATCAACTGTCCCGCCCGAACTTCTTGTTGAACAAATAATGATATCGCAATTAGCCGAAGAAAACATTTTTAAACTTTCAAAAAGTCTGCTATTTGGATCATCTTGACTTTCAATTCCTATGGTAACCTTTCCAATAGTAATAATTACTTGAATATCGCCCGAATAGTTAATTGTCGTTGGTGAAGTTGTGGCAGTAGGGTAAGTCGCCAAAATTTCTTGTGCAATTCTTTTCACTGTGTCTGACTTTCCTTGTCCTGCTTGCCCCCAATTTGCGAATATTGTTTTTTTCATTTTGTAGTCAATTTTATGATGTCGTCTTTTGCTTGCATCTAACTTATTTAAATGCGCTACAAACCTTCGCTACTCTAAAAATTAAGTGTACAATAAGCGAAAAATTTGCAGTTCAAATACTAAATTACCAAGAAAAAGCATGTGCGTTTTTTGTAAGAAATAGCCAAAATGGTATAAATGAAAACACTAAAAATGGTGTAAGGCTTATTGGTTATAGGATTTGGATGATTTTGTGTGATTTTGAGATTGTGAAAAAATAGTATAAGTACTATACTATTTGGGGGTTTATACTATATTTTGATTTAGTACATGTACTATTTTTTTGGATGTTTTGGCAGGAAGCTACCCTCCAAAACGCTCCCGATGGAGACGAAGACACCACTGCCAAAGATTGAAAAACATAGCCTGCCGATTGGTGCCATCAGGCAACGAAAGAGATTGAGAATGGATATAACGTGCATGACGATAAAACTCCTCTTTGGGCATGGAAGCGAGGATGGACTTGATAACTGCCGGATTGATGTGATACATGATAATTTAGGGTTAAAAATTATGCTCTGGGGATTAGCGCTTCGCGCACAGTTATAACTCAAAAGAAAAAAAAGGAAAAAAAAGAAAGCCCTACCGACAGGGCGAAAATGGAGCAAATGCAAGGTTTTTGACTTCTTTTTTTGAATTGAAAGAGGGAGTTTTTTTGCATTGAAAATTTAAAATGGAGAATGTAAAATGTGGTTTTAAAGAGAAACCAAAAAAAGAGGCAAAAGCTGGACTTGACCTTGCAGAAGCGGAATAAAGTGCCCTAGATTTGCGAGGATTTTTTGGGATTGTTGCTGAAAGGGGGATGGTGGTGATGGATGTAATGATTAAAATAGCTTCTGTAAATTACAAATTATCTCTTCCTAAAAAGTAAATACGTTCTTTATTTTGCACAATAGCATTTTTACATTTTGTTTGTTCCATTAGTCGTTCTGTGACGATAATCCTGGTACTCAATTTTAGACTGAGAGAATTTCCCAATTCGGTCAAAATTTATTTTATTCTTGATGATGTCTGCGGGATTGAAGCAAATTGTAAGGCTGTCAGCGTAATTTTTTGAAGAAAGTGAAGAAAGAAACGATAATAGAATTTCTTTATAAACAATTTCTCTGTCAGTATTAAGTCTACCATTTCCTGTACCGATCAGAGGAATAATAAAATCCTCTTTACTTGCACAATCTGATAGGTAAACCCATAGTTCATTTAGACTTGTTTCAAACATTTCATCATTACAATACGATTTGTTCTGGGCGTTGAGTTTAGTATTTGCTAGATAATAAAATTTCTTATTGTTTTGGGTAACGGGCACTACAGTTCCGATTTTATATTCGTCACAATAGCGGTAGTCATTATAAAAATTACTTTCAAGAATTGTATTAATATCGTTTTGAAGATGCTCTGGTTTGCCGTGATAATGTTTTTTTACAACTTGAGATAAAATACTTTTCGATTTAAGTAAATCTCCATCCTGATTGATTACAAATTTATTGTTGATAGGGACAATTAGAGAACCATCAACTCCCATAATATCTTTTTTTCTAATATGGATTGAAGCATCTCGATCTGGTACTTTAAAAGAAAAGCTTGAATTAGGAATTAGTTTGAATAAAGCGAATCCTAAACCAACAATACCGAAAATCCACCAAGTTCCTTTTAAGGTTTTAACTGTATTATCAGACGCATAAAAGGACGATATTTCAACTATTAACCATAACAAACCAAATGCGGAAATTAGATTTACACCAAATTCGAAGACTTTTGTGAAAAACTCTTTCATAAACCTAATTTTTTGTAGTATTCTGAATCATAATAGAAATCACCAGTTTTACCATTTTTTTGATGTTCGTAATGCCAGTACTCCCAATTCTCCATAGCTTTTTCAATGATTTTTGCATTGAAACTAATGTGAAGAGCTAGTTTACCCCTAAGAACTGGGGGGCATAGATTTGAATCCAAGCTACGCTGTCCATTTATATTCACACAAATAATTGGAAGATTTAAATCTATTGCTTTCTCAATCTCCCATTTCACAAATTTGTAATGAAATCGAGTTTGTTCGCCAATTAATAAAATGAAAACTTTAGAATTGTTTAACCTTTCTTTTAACTTCTTCTTGATTGTCTCTTCTGAACTCCAATTTCTTAAATTGTTAATGTCATGAGCATCAAAGAAATTAAATGTTGAATGATCGCTTTGCTTCCATGCCTGCATCAATCGATAATACCGTATATCATTATCACCATCAAATGCTACATATGCCTTATTTTTGTATGCCATATTCTTATCTATTCTGTTTGCCTTTCGTAGGCATTTCTTTGAACTTCATAAAGAAGCGTTTTATATTTTTCATTGTCTGCAAGATAAATACAATGTCTGATTAACGTGTAAGGATTCATATAGCTTGCTGTTGAAGCCGTATAATCTTCAACCTTTGTCTTATAATTCTTCAAAGCATTTATTAAGGTATCGGTTGAAAAAGTCGGGTCAATTCTTAACAACTCGCCAACAAAGCCGTCAGCCTTGTATTCAATAAAATGATAGGTTGGGAAATGTTGTTGCGCAACTAGTAAAAATTTAAAAACATCTATATTGTCTTTTAGCTCCTTTGAATTACCTGATATTTCGGTCTTTGCTTTTTCTTGTTCTTTTTGTGTTTCTCCTTTAATCCTTAAAAATTCTTCATCTGCAACTTCAAATAATGCAGAAAGTCGGTTTATTCTTCTTTTCAATTCAGTGGGAATGTTTTTCTTGTATTTTATCTTGTGATCTAATACACTCCAAGCATCCTGTATTATTGTCCGTATTTGGAGTTCGAAAGTAATATTCTTAAATTTTGAATATTCTGGAAGCGAAGACCTTCGGTCATTGAGCATTAAGTCTAAGTGCAGACCTTTATAACCGAATTTGTCTTCTGTGCTGTCAAGCTGAGAACTTTTATCTGTAATATCGATTTCCCTGAAATTACTTTCAATTAATATTTTGATTTCCTTTATGTCGTCGAGATGTAAACAAACTACTCGTAATCCCACTATGTCTGTTAAAAGGTTTTGAATTGAATAATCTGTGTTTTTTGCTTCAATTTCCGTGAGATACTTTCTTTTAAACTTACTGATACATTCTTCCCTGTCCTTTATTCTGTTATTAATACTATCTATTGGAACTTTGTCAATTAGCAATGCAGAAATTAATGTCATAAAAACTTGAGCAGCGGAAGTTAGAAAGTCATAGTTTTCGTCATAGTAAGAACGAAATTCTGATACTTTTTTTTCAAAGTCAATAGGTTTAATATATTCCATATGTTTTATTTAAAGGTTTCTTTAAAAATTGATGCCAACAATTACATGCAACCAATCCCAAATCTTTCTCAATCTTTCCAAAACTAGTTTCAAATCGAAATCAATTGTTTTGATTTCAATTTAGCAATAAAAAAAACTGTGAATATTGAAAGGAAAAGTTAAAATGTTGTAAATAGAGATGATGAAAATAGTGAAAGGATTATAAGGTAAAGGATTGAGAAAATCTACAGAAAAATCTGAATAGAATTAAATTAGGGGTAAACACTTATTTATTTAGAGGTTTTTACTATTTGTGTTTTTGGAAGGGGGATTTGAGAGGAATTTGAATTGGTCTTTCTTTTTTAGCATCGCCCTAAAAAAGAAACAAAAAAGGTCTAGCACTAGGAAAAATGACTTACCCTTCAAAGTCTCGAATCTGAAATTTTAAAAACTCGTCGCCCGAGGTCTCCTCAAACAGTTCAAAATTTCAACGATTCTTCACCTTGTGGGGTCCCAAGTGATTTTTCCAATGTGCGGGGGATTGTGGGAATGGATATGATTAATTGGTATGTATTATTTCTTCGCTGATGATACGAAGTATAAAAAAGGGAAGGTAGTCCTGAGTTAATGTTGGAAAAACGAAATGGGATTATAAAGGAATAAAAATTAGTTTTTCTTTTTTGTCATCGCCCCAAAAAAGAAACAAAAAAGGTCTAGCACTAGGAAAAAACTCTTACCCATCAATGTCTTGAATCTGAAATTTTAAAAACTCCACTTCGACAAGCTCAGTGTTCGGACAGTTCAAAATTTCAACGATTCTTCACCATGTGGGTCCCAAGTGATTTTTCCAATGTGCGGGGATTTTGGGAGGGATTAAGATTTTGGTAAGTAATACTTCTTCGCTGAAGCTACGAAGTATAAAAAAAGGGAAAGCAGCCATGAGCCAGCGTTGGGAAAACGAAATGGAGCCATGAGGGTTGCGAAATGGCGTAATGTAGTGTGGGAGCATGGAGAGAAACCGTAGGTACGGAGGTGAACGACATGCGCGAGCCGACCGCGAGTTAGCGCCGAAGGGGGATATGAAGAACGACCAGAGGAAGTGGGAATGACCTCTGCAGTATGCACAAGGTACTGGCGTAGTTTTTTGATGGTGTAGGAATGGAAAGTCAAGCGAATGAGGGACGAATTGGCTTGGTGGGTTGCGGTAGCGCTTGAATGATGGAGCGATAGCGGAAGAAATGAAAGGGCTAAACGCAAAGGAAAAGCAAGGTTGTGGATTTTAGAGGTACGAGAAAGGAAACAATCTTGCTGTGTGTGTGGTGCGTGAAAGGTACTGACTGAATGATACGGAGGGGATCCAGCGATAGCGGACACACCGAAGGAGAAATGAAGGAAGTTGCTTTTAGCACGTGGCTCAAAAACTGTGACCGGCCACGGCCGACAGGCAGTACCGCAGCTGAGGCGCTTTAGCAGGCGAGCATAAACACAAGCAGCGCCAGACCCCCAGTTGGAAAGTGAGCGAGTTTGGGGTGGAGAGTTAAGGGTTAAGGGTGGAGAGTTGAGAGTGAAGAGTTGAGAATGTAAAATGTAGAGTGGAGGGAGGATGGTGGAGGGTTGAGGGTTGAGGGTTGAGGGTTGAGAATGTAGAGTGGAGAGTGGAGGGTTAAGGGTTTAGGGTTGAGAGTTAAGGGTTAAGGGTTAAGAGTTTGGGGTGGAGAGTTAAGGGTTAGAAATGTAGAATTGAGAATGTAAAATTTAGGGTTGAGGGTTGGCAGATTGCAGATTACAGATTATTGTTGAGGGTTGAGGTGGGGGGAGAATGAGCGAATACCTTGAGGGGGTCTGGGGGGATGGAGGAGCTGCGACTGAGGACGCCCGAAGAACAGGCGAAGAAAACAAGTGAACAGGCGCATTGACGAATGTTGAGGAAACGCCAATTTGAACGCTAAAAACAAGGGTGCTTCGACAGGCTCAGCAACCCTTGTGAAACGAAGGATTGCGAGCTTGTTTGGCACTTTGTATTACCCTTGTTTTTATGTTTTCTGAAGCTGTGATGAGCAGGACGAAGACCGATTTTCCTTTTTTATTTTCAGACATGTATTGTTTATAATTATTTGATTGATTTGAAAGGAAGCAAACAATTATTTTTAATTTTGTATGAATAACCCCCCTATGATGGGATAGTCATAGGTCTGAGCCCTCAATTGCAGAGGGCTTTTTAATTTAATAAATATGGAAGACAGAAAGCAACGAGTCATTGTTTATGTTGATGGGTTTAATTTTTATTTTGGATTAAAAGCCAAAAAATGGAGAAGGTATTACTGGTTGGATTTGGTGAAGTTTTTTGAATCTTTTTTGAAACCTCATCAAGAATTAGTTGCGCTAAAATATTTTTCTGCTGTTCAAAAAAATTCCGGTAAGGCTGACAGACAAGATTTATTCTTTCAAGCTAACAAACTCAATTCAAAGTTTCATTTAGAGTTGGGGAAATTCTTGCAAAAGCAATTTATATGTAGGAATTGCCAAGATAGTATCATACAATTTGAGGAAAAAGAAACAGATGTTCGTATTGCAACACATATGTTGAGTGATGTAGTGCAGAAAAAATGTGATATTTCTATTCGGTCAATGCAATATCTAAGGTTCGGATTCACCGAAAGTCCGTACATATTTGTACTTACAAAACGTCTTTTGCAATTACAACTTGGAGAGAACAATTTGTATTAAACAGTTTCGGTCAATGCAATACTGAAGGTTCGGATTGTCCGAAAGTTCCGTACATAATTTTACCTACAAAACGTCTATGCCAATTACAACTTGGAGTTTGA
>JBEIKF010000026.1:0-10368 GCA_040379905.1 Crocinitomicaceae bacterium | reverse complement strand
CGGCGAAACAAAAAACGGTTTGAACACTTTCAACGTTTGACGTGAAGAGAAAATTCCCACAACTCGTTTATCATTGGTAACTGAAAGATTCGTGTAAGTTGGTTTACTTTGGGCTAAGGAAGACGTTGGTTTGTTGACTACCATGTAATTGTAAAGTTCTTCAGCGCCTCCTGTAATGGTAACTGAAATCCCATTGAACGTTCGTTTGTCTATAGAAGGATCGTCTGTTACATTTCGTTCCATCAATTCATAAAAAGTTTTTCCAAGTGCTGTAAATGTCGTACTTGTGCTTGGTAGTACATCATTTTCTCCAAGTTGCCAATTGAATGATTTAGTCGTAAAATTGTTTCCGATGTGTTCATTAAAAAACACATCCAATTGAGCATTAACAATGTAAGCATTACCTGTACTTCCCACACCTACTCCTGTTGAAATATATTCAGCAGGATCATCTGCAAATTTAAACGTGAAGTTTTGAGATGATGCGCTAGTCGTTAAACCATTAACTAATTCTGTTTCTCCATTTACTTCAAATGCACCATCATTAATTATAGCCTTCATTTTGTAGGTACACCCTGGTTTAAGTGACGTTAGTAAAGGATTTGGAGAAGTTTGAACAGTCCCTGGAACACCCATGGATGATGTCACCGTTGGAAGTGTTTTAAAATAATAAACTTTTTGTTCAGGTGCATAAAATGCTCCATCGACATCTTTGTTCGTTACAATTGTATCTTGTAAAAGCCACGTTCGTTGTAATGCTCCACCGAGATATTCTGAAACTGTCAATTCCACATTATCAAAATAGCTTGAATCAGGTATTTGTGCTATTTCCAAAGCATTTCCTGGGCCGATGAATGCACGGGTTATTTTCACAAAATGTAAGGAATCAGCGTGATCCAGTAAACCATAAACAACGGCAGTTTCTTTGAAATCACCAGTTAAGTTAACTTCCTCGCTACAACTTGTGAGAAACGTGACAAGAATACTCAAGTAAATTGGAATATATTTCATAAACATAAAGTTATATAATTATCTCATATTCGGATTAGTTGGCATTTGTGCCTTAACAAAAGCTCCTGACTTACCAATATCCATAATTTCCATATCGAAACAAAGCGACTGGCGACCTTGTTCTTCTCCATAAGCCATTTGCCAAGGAATAAATACCTTATAAATTCCACCTTTTTTCATGTTCTGAAGTGCAAAAGACCATCCTTCGATGATTCCGCCACCAACACTTACAGGTAACGGTTCTATTTTTCCTAGTTGATTAGGCATACGGCTGCTTTCCATAGTGTCTCCGAGAGCTGTTGTCAACGTGTAATGAACCTTCACATCATTTTGTAAAGAAACCAATGGTCCATTACCTTCTTTAATCGTTTTAATTACAATTCCATTTGGATATACTTTTGAACCCGGAAGTTTTTTCGCTTTCGCCATCATTTTCGCACCATTTGCCTCATTTAACTTTACAAGAAAATCATTCATCATTTGACGCATCGCTTGTTCTTTGATAGTCGTATCTCGTTTAAACAAACCATCAGCATAACCGCGTTTCACCATTTCCAAATTAACTTGATCTAACGCACCTAGCTTTTTAATATCTGAATAAAACGCGTATCCTGTCATTCTCCCCATACAAAGCGATCCTTCCTTGATGTATTTCTTATTGAAATCCATGTAATTCGGGCCAAATAACTTTTGGATAGTTTGTAAACATCCTTCCGCTTCCTTACCACTAAGATTCTCGTTAAACCCTTTAATCATTTCCTCTTTATCCAACTGCTCCAACGACTTTTCATTGCTATTGGTAATGGTTTTAGCATTTATGGCTCCCAGAATGTAGGACAATTTGTCTTTTTGAGTTTTGAATGAAATTGGCGTGCTTGATTCGTTTGAATCTGAGCAACTTGCAACTAACAACGTTGCGAAAAGAATTAAAAACAGGTTCTTCATTATTATTTGATATCTAAAAGTTCAACTTCAAAAATTAAAGCGGCAAAAGGCTTGATTGCTCCTCCCGGATGTGGATTTGACCCGTAAGCCAATTCTTGAGGAATAAATAATTTGTATTTGGAACCAATCGGCATTAATTGCAATGCTTCCGTCCATCCTCTAATAACTTGATTCACTCCAAAACTTGCTGGAGCTCCGCGTTGAACCGAACTATCAAATACAGTCCCATCGATTAACGTCCCGTGGTAATGAACCGTTACATTATCCGTTGGACCGGGCTTAGGACCGCTTCCTTCACTCAAAATTTCATATTGCAAGCCTGACGAAGTTGTACGAATTCCTTCTTTTGTGCGATTTGCTAACAAAAACAATTCGCCTTCTGATTTTACCTCTGCAAAAGCTTCATTGCGCTTGCTGTCCAAGTATGTTTGAATCGCATCATTCGCTTCGTTTGGAGATAATTTGAGTTTATTTCCGTTAAAAATATCATTCATCGCTTCCGCTAAAACGCGCGTATCAACACCATCCAGGTTTTGATTTTTAAGGCTTTCCGCGATGCTCATTCCAACCGCGTAGCTTACCTTTTCCAATTCTGTTTGCATTAAAAATAGTTAAGACCTCGAAATTACTCATTTTCGTCGATAACGGAATAGTGAAATTGTAACGATTGGTATTTTATTTTAAACTTGATTAATCGTAACAAACAAGTTGATTTACTCGTTGAATAGAAATTATGAAAAAAGAACTTCATTTTTCTTATGAAACGTTGAAATCGATTTCCGAATTAAACGAAGCCGATCAAATTTTAGCTGAACAAGCCATTGACGCAATGGATAAAGCATATGCGCCATATAGCAAGTTTAACGTTGGTGCGGCTTTAAAACTAAAAACAGGAGAAATTATTCAGGGAAACAACCAAGAAAATATTGCTTTTCCGTCAGGATTATGCGCTGAACGTGTAGCCTTGTTTTATGCTGGAGCGAAGTATCCGGGAATCGAAATTGAAACGCTTTGTATTGTTGCTAAAGGTGATTTAGTTCCGAAAAGTCACATTTTATCGCCTTGTGGTTCTTGCCGACAAGTGATGTTGGAATCAGAAAATCGTCAAAAAAATCCAATTCGTGTCATTCTGATTAACCAAGATGAAACGGTTCTCATTGTCAATTCAGCTAAAGATTTTCTTCCTTTTGGATTTGGGAAATAGTCATTGTTATTGAGGTTTTGTGATTCTAAGATATTATTACATTAGCACGAACGACTTTTAGACTTTAGATTATGAGAGAATGACTGAATGAACAAGGACATTCCGATTTCATTTTACAATTTACATTTCAACCTTTTAACCTTTTAACTCTTAATTTTCAACTCTTAACTTATTATCCAATTATTAATAGTGTTGTAAACGAATATTTTCCTCTTTCCAAAAATCGCACCTCCAATCTTTACTATTTCTAACTAAATTTGAAGAAAATCTCATTTATGTCCTACCAATATTCTGTTGAAAGTCGTTTTATCAAATACGCTCAAATCGATACAACCGCCGATCCGAATTCTGAAACATTTCCTTCATCGTTGAAGCAAAAAGACTTAGCGAAAGTGCTCTATCAAGAGTTAGTCGACTTGGGGTTGGATGAAGTTGAAATGGATGAATGGGGATATGTATTTGCAACTATTCCATCAAATTCAGATAAAGAAACTATTCCAACAATTTGTTTATGTTCCCATATGGATACGGCTCCAGATTGCTCAGGAACAGGAGTAAAACCAATTGTTCATCGGAATTATGACGGAAATCCCATTGTTCTTCCAGATGATAACACGCAAATCATTACCACTGAAAGACATACATATTTAAAATCGAAAATTGGCGATGACATAATTACAGCGAGTGGGACGACTTTACTTGGCGCGGATGACAAAGCAGGAATAGCCATCATCATGGATTTTGCACAATACCTAATGCAACATTCTGAAGTGAAACACGGAAAAGTTCGGATTTTATTTACGCCGGACGAAGAGGTTGGAAGAGGTGTAGATAAACTTGATATGTCAAAAGTAAATGCTGATTTTGGTTATACGTTAGATGGTGGACAACTAGGAGATATTGAAGATGAGACTTTCTCGGCTGATGCAATGAAATTTGTTTTCAACGGGATTAGTGCACATCCTGGTTATGCTAAAAATAAAATGATTAACGCCATAAAACTCGCTTCCGAATTGGTAGATTCGCTTCCTAAAGAACGTTGGTCACCAGAAACAACGAGCCATCGTGAAGGTTTTATTCATCCGGTTTCGATTGAAGGTGGGTTGGAAAAAGCAACTGTTCAGTTTATTGTACGCGATCACGAAACATCAAAATTGGCTGAATATGAAAATGAATTGGAGCAATTGGCCAATCAAGTTATTAAAAATAATCCTGGCGCCACGTTTACCTCCGAAATTACGGAGCAATACCGAAATATGAAGGAAATTCTAAAAGACGTTCCTTTTGTTACCGATTACGCCGTTCAGGCAATGGAAAAAGCAGGGATCACTCCCAAGCGAGCAATTATTCGAGGCGGAACGGATGGCTCAAGGTTATCATTTATGGGCTTGCCTTGTCCGAATTTATTTACAGGTGAAATGGCGATTCATTCTAAACACGAATTTGTGAGTGTTCAGGATATGCAAAAAGCGGTGAAGACCTTGGTGGAGTTAATTCAGATTTGGGAGAAACATTAAAGGACTTTTGTATTTTTGATGTCAAATGGATTATAAACTTATCCTCAAGGAAATTAAAGCCGGAAAATTCGAAAAGATTTACTTTTTGCACGGCGAGGAGCCCTATTTTATTGATTTGATTTCAAATGCTGTTGAAGCCAATGCTTTGCAGGAACATGAGCGAGACTTTAATCAATCCGTTTTATATGCAAGAGAAACCGATGCTCTTTCCTTATTAGGTGAGCTGAATGCCTATCCAATGATGGCAGAAAGAAGATTGGTTATTTTAAAAGAGGCGCAATATTTTAAGGACATTGAGGCCCTTGAAAAGTATTTTGACAAACCTGCAGATACTACAATTTTTGTGGTTTGTTATAAACATAAAACCTATGACGCTAGGAAAAAAAGCATAAAGGCAGCCGCCAAGAATGGTTTGGTTTTTAAATCTGATAAAGTTCGAGAATACCAACTTGCTGATTGGATCAATGCATACGTGAAATCAATTGGTTATGAAATAACCTCCAAGGCTAGCATGCTTTTAACAGAATTTATTGGTAATGACATCAGTCGAATAGTGAACGAAATTGAAAAGCTTACAATTTTAGTTCAAAAAGGTACTACTATTAATGACGTTCATATTGAAGAAAATATTGGCGTTTCCAAAGATTACAATGTTTTCGAATTGACTAATGCCGTTCAATCAAGGGATTCTTTGAAATCTTTTAAAATAGTACGCTATTTCGAGAATAATCCAAAAGCAGCGGATATTACCATGGTGATTTCGAATTTATTTCGTTTGTTTTCGAATATCATGCGGATACATTTTCTTCCAAATAAATCGAGAGAAGCCGTTGCGCAGGCGTTGGGAGTTCATCCATTTGTTGCCGGCGAATTATTAAATGCTCGAAACAATTTCGATCCGAGAAAGCTTGCTTCAAATATTGAAACGCTTAACGAATTTGACCTAAAGGCGAAAGGGGTTGGAAGTTCCTCTGCATCCCAAGGAGAATTGATGCGTGAAATGATTTTTAAATTATTGCATTGATGGCCTCATTTTTTGCAACGGACATAAATTTAAATTCAACGGAGTATTTGTTGTCAGAGGAAGAATCCAAGCATTGTATTCGGGTTTTGCGCTATGGAATTGGTTCAGAAATAGATTTATTGGACGGAAAGGGAAATCAATTTAAAGCCCTCGTTACTGATAACCATCCAAAACGTTGCAAATTGGAAATCAAACAAGTTGTATCGCATACGAGGCCTTCAATTGACATCCATGTGGGAATGGCTCCTACAAAAAATATGGATCGCGTTGAGTGGTTCTTGGAAAAAGCGACGGAATTGGGGTTGACCAAATTAACTTTTTTGAAATGCGAGAACAATGAACGTTCATCAATTAATTTAGAACGGTTACAAAAAATCGCAATTTCTGCAATGAAACAGTCCAAACGATTTTATCTTCCTGAAATTGAAAATTTAATGTCATATAAGGAGTTCGTAATAAAAAATCCTAAGGGATACATCGGGCACTGTTATGAAGGAGAAAAGATTCAGATAAACGAAATTAAAAAAGGTGGTACTTTTCTCATTGGTCCAGAAGGTGATTTTTCAAAACCGGAGGTCGATTTTGCCCTTGCGAATGGTTATCAAGCAGTCCGAATGAGTGATTTCAGATTACGCACCGAAACTGCAGCTCTTTTGGCAGTTTTTGCTCTTAGTTAATTCTTTACAAATCTTTTATTAACTGAGTAGGCTGCCGACTTCAGTTGAATTGTATAAATTCCAGAGCTGAAATTTGACGTTTTTACTTTAATTTCATTCGAATCTATCACCTGTTCTTGATATACTAGTTTTCCAAATGCATCCAAAATACAAACATCCAATGTACTGTTCATTTTAGGTACTGAAATTGTAACGATATCCTTAGCAGGATTTGGATAAACTTGAACATTAACTGCTTCAGAAATCTCCGTAATACTCGAATTTTGGGATTGTATACATGAATTTACAACTTGTATATTCACGGGTTCAACTTGTTTATTCAATACTTTTATAACTGAATCCAAGCAAATTTCGGAAGTCATATCAGACAGATAAATTCGCAAGAATGGAGTGAAGTCTGTGTATTTTGGAATTAAACTGTCAACTAATGACAAACAAGCAATTTCATTCGTAATGCTGTCATAATAAATTTCTGTAGGAAATTGACTCGCATTTATCAAACTTGATACCCCTGTAACTTTTGCACCACTAATCTTTAACTCATAACCTTTAACCTCATTCATCGGATTTTTGATTTTTACATCCATATATCCGGTTGTTGCATCACCAAAGTTTGTATATACGCCAATTTCTCCCATGAAAACGGTTTGTTGAGTGTTTACAACCGAATTTGGAAAGATACATTCTGAGTTATTACTTGCTCCATTTTGAAGGCAGTTCATTAGTAGTCCGGCATCCCAAACATCAATTTGTCCATCAGCCGATAAATCGTTACAGGTTGTTGGGTTTAAATCATTCTTTACCGAATGGTCAAGGTACAATTCAACATCGGAATTGTCAGAAACACCATTTAGATCCAAATCACCTCGCTTGGCACTTCCATTACAATTTCCTTCACAATCTAGCTGCGAATTGCCGTACAAAACACCCGCACAATCATAATAAGGGGTGCAATTTGGAAGAACATTAAAACTTTTGATACCATTCGTTTCAGAAATACGAACACAAACTTGCGCCCAATTATTTTGGTAATTTGATTCGTAATGACCCAGAGCATCAGGTGATTGATCCCAATTAACTTTAACTGCTAGGATGTATTCAGCGGTATCTAAATCAGTAATGTCAATCCATTGACAATCCAGTGCTCTTGAATAAATATCACCGCACTGACGAGTAATTCCCATATTTCCACACCCATATTGAGGTGATCCACCATCTGAACATTCTAAATCCATGACACAAAAACCATTTTTGTGTCCGATTGGAATATTTTGACCATTCATCGTGTAAAGCACATATTCGGCATATCCTTCATAATGAGCGTGACCGTGACAGTTTTGAAAGGAAAATTGATCTGGATTATCGCCCGGTGTTCCAATGTAATAATCCATATCCCCTATATTTTTGATGTGCGTATCAAATGCTAAAACTGTTCTGGTTCCATATCCATTCATGCAACCTTCTTCCACCATGCAATTTGTTGCAAATTCATCTCTGATTTCGAGCGAGTTCTGAATAGCACTTTGTACAATTGTCAAATCGGGACCAGCTGGACAATTTGGACTTGGATAATAATAACAAGTTCCAGCTGAGGTAGCATCTGGATTGTAATTACAAGCTGTAGGATCCATGCAACCGACCAAAGGACCATCGTAAGTAATTGAAAAAGGAATTCCACCGGCACAGGACGTTGTTCCATACAATCCAACCCTTATTATATATGTGTTACCAGCAACTAAAAACGCATCGATGTCTGCCCGAACTCCACAAGTAGGATTATCGTCGTTGTAGAAAAGTGTACCTGTATTATCTGTATTAAAAACATAATTATTACATTGGTCATATATCCAAAGCTTCGTATCGCATGTGGTCAAATTACAGGTGGAAATAGAATACATTCCTGAAGAATCGGGTGTGAATTCATAAAAAGTATTCGGATTTGGGGCTGTAAAATTTCCTGCATTTATATTAATCGGGGAGCTACAAATCGTTCCTGGTTGACAATTGAAAGAATGGGAGGCAATATTTGTAAACTGCCCACCGGTAGCAACTTGAATTCCATTCCAAAGCACCGTGTATGAACCTTGTCCGTAATTACAACATATTCCATCACCATAAGAATCATGCATTTCAAATCGTATACATGCTGCAGTATCAACGCAAATTATTGAATCATTAGTCGTTCCGCTAGCAATCTGAACATTGTTTGCAAAAAGTTTCCAAGATGACTCTGCTGGATAATTATCGGGAGTGATATTAATATTGACCAATCCTTGTCCGGCAGGGCATTGCGCAATTACAATTCCTGAAGTAAAAAATAAAAGTATAAATGAAAATACTATTTTGAAATTTGATGCCATTGAAAAAATATTATTTAAAGTAATAGATTTAGTAAATATAGAAAAATCTTTAATTAATCAACTTGAAAAATAAGAAACAAGAATTAAACGGATTGGAATCCTAAAGCAAATGAAAATCAAAGTTTTATTTGAAAAACCTATTTCTTATATTTACGTAAATTACTCACAGATTTAGTTATGTTTCAACACAATCAAATTGACATTCAACTTTTAAGAAAACGCGCATACAATTTAAGGTGGGCATCTGTTCCCAATGATGTTATTCCGTTGACTGCGGCTGATCCAGATTTCAAATGTGCCTGTGTTATTCAAGAGGCAATTGAAAATTATACCCGCGGAGGCTATTTCTCTTATGCTCCCGCAGAAGGCTTACCTGAGTTTAAGGAGGCCACAAGTAATTTTTTTGAAACAAAAAGAAATTTAAAAATTGATGCAAGTCAAATTATTCCTGTTGATAGCGCTGCTTACGGAATTTATTTGGTTTGTAAAACACTTCTTACTACTGGTGATGAAGCAATTATATTTGATCCTGTTGATTTTCTATTTCAGTACTCGATAGAAAATTTAGGTGCGCGACCTGTTCGTTTTTCAATTCCACCGGGGACAGAAAAAGTTGATTTTTCAAATCTTGAGAAACTGATAACTCCAAGGACAAAATTGATTTGTTTGTGCAACCCACTCAACCCAACTGGTAAAGTTTTTAAACGAGAAGAATTGAAGCAATTGGGTGAAATCGCAGTGAAACATGGTCTTGTAATTCTATCGGATGAAATATGGAGTGATATTGTATTCGAACCGAATCAATATACAAGCATCGCGAGTATTTCAGAAGAAATTGCTAATCATGTAATAACAGTCAGTGGATTTAGCAAATCATATGGTTTGGCAGGATTAAGAATTGGACTGGTTGCGACAACAAATAAAAACTTGTTTGAACTTATTTTCAATAATTCATTGCATCAATCAACTGTTCATGGTGCAAATTCGCTTGGGCAAATTGCAGCGACAGCAGCTTTGAACGAGGCTCAGGATTGGCTTTACGACTTTGTAAATCATTTGCACTCAATGCGAGATTTAGTAACCGATAGAATAAACAGCATTAAAGGATTGAAAACAATAGCACCGGAAGGCTGCTACGTTAGTTTTGTGAATATTACAGAAACAGGAATGAGTCCTGAAGAATTTCAAAAACGTATGTTTGAAAAAGCGAAAGTTGCTGTTGTACCTGGGTTGCGGCAATGGTTTGGTCCAGGAGCAGATGGTTATATCCGACTCAGTTTCGCTACCTCATCCGAAATTCTTACGGAAGCTATAAATCGTATTGAAGGCGCCTTATGAAAGTTGTAATCATTGGTGGAGGTATTGCAGGTTTATCACAAGGAATTTTTCTACGGAAGAAGGGATTCGATGTGACCGTTTACGAGCGAACCAAAGAAGTTCAAACAAGAGGACATGCTTTTTTGATGAATGGAGAAGGATTAAATCATTTAAAATCCTTTATTGATAGTGAATCAAAAACAATCCCAAATAAAAAAGTGGATATTTTTAGTCTCAAACGCCCAAACGAGGATGAATTGATTAAAATTAGTTTGGAGGATTGGTATTGTATAAAGCGGGTAGACTTGATTCG
>JBEIKF010000025.1:0-10474 GCA_040379905.1 Crocinitomicaceae bacterium | reverse complement strand
TCACGCTCCGCATGTAATCTCGTGAACCCTTTTGATTGCAAAAGTTCTTTTGTTTTTTGCAAGCGGTTGTCGATGTCGTGCACTTCTATGACCATTGATTTAATAATTGGCCAATGCTTTTCTTCAATTCCTTGGATAACAGCCCATTCTGCTCCTTCGCAATCTATTTTCAGTAAATCAATTTTTTCTACTTTCTCGGAATCAATAATCTCTGAAAGCGGTTTTAATTCACAGTTGACTTTTTTACTTCCTTTTACCAATTGTTTGGCAATTATCCCTGCAAAAATCGGTGGAATTAACTTCATCCATTTCATTCCTTCAGGAGGATTTTTCATCGTTCCTTTAACTACATCTCGAAAGGCCGTAGGGTTTTCATCCCATTGTTCAGGGTGCAGCGTTGAAAGTGCTGGAGTATTAGGAAAATAAGTGAACGTCGCGCGACTTGGTTTATCGGAAACCCCACATCGCAAAACTTTGATTCGGTCATTGGCAATTTCAGTAGCGTTTTTTTGAAGCACATCAGCAATATCTGGAATGGGTTCAAAACAATACGCTTTAACATCTGCTCCTTTTTGAATGGCTCTAACGCCAAAAACTCCGATGTTGGCACCAACATCAAAAACGACATCTCCATTTTTGATTTCTATGCCATGCTGCAAATAACCTTCCACATGATGGTCTAACATTTTGGCCTCTGGCTTACGTAAACAATAAACCTCGGTCCCATCAAATAATTTTGTTTTTGTCATAATTCAATTTTAAAGTTAGAAAATTTGAAGGAATTACACTCTTTAATAACGTTAAATCACAAAATTTCTATTTTTGACGGAGCTAATACGGGTAATGAAAGAAAAGACGATTGGAATTTTAATTTCTAAAAAAAATTATTCGGAAAGCAGTGTGGTACTTTCGTTTTACACTGAAGAATTAGGCTTAATCTCATTTATCTTCAAAGGTGCAAGAAAAAAGAAAATCCCCTTATTTTACCTTGGAATTTATGAAATAGCCTATTTCAAAAGACCTGAATCAAATCTTGGAATCATAAATACCATCGATCCAGCAATAGTTTTGGCGGATATATATATTAATCCTCAGAAATTGATATTGAGTTTTTTTTTAGTTGATGTTTTAAAAGAAACATTGAAAGTAGAACAACCAGATAAACAGGTTTTCAACTTCATAAAAATTCAAATATTGGAATTAGAAGTCCAAGAAGATTTGATTTTTTTCCCCATTAAATTTTTATCTTCTCTTCTTCAAAATTTGGGATTTTCCCCGATTTTCGAAGATGAAAATCCCAAAGGGTTTGATTTAAAGAATGGTAAGTTTACAAAAGAACCAACGGATTTTGACGATGAAACAATTAGAGTTCTCCATTCAGCATTTGCTCACATTCCTATAAATTCAGATAGAATTAGTGGCCATAAGGCGCTAAACATTTTAATGGATTATTGTAAAATACACTTGCCAAACTTTAATGTGGATAAATCACTGAAAGTAATACGTGAGACATTGTATGCATAAAAAACAATCTTTCAATATGTATCAAAATTTATAAAAATTAGTTACTTTTAGTTCATATAAATAATTTTTAAACGTTTAATTATGAGAAATTTTTTGATTTTAGCATTTATGCTTTTTTCGGTTGGATTAG
Organism: Crocinitomicaceae bacterium; assembly: GCA_040379905.1. GTDB lineage: Bacteria > Bacteroidota > Bacteroidia > Flavobacteriales_D > Crocinitomicaceae > UBA952. The sequence continues at coordinate 8,820 of JBEIKF010000025.1, read as the reverse complement.
CCAAAGCACAATATTTATCCGGTCCAAACGGAAAATGGGAATGGGATGGTAAATACGTGAAGAACTACAATAACAGTAGTATTAAATGGGAGTATGATGGTCGCTACATCAAAAATTATAATAACTCGAGTAACAAATGGGAGTGGGATGGCCGCTACTTGAAAAATTACAATAACTCAAGTAACAAATGGGAGTGGGATGGTCGCTACCTAAAAAACTACAACAATAGCAGTCAGAAATATGAATTGCCTTCTGGAGCGCCTGTTCCTGTATGGGCTGTAGTTTATGGAATCATAAATTAATTCTTTGGCATAAGAATTGTTTTATTGAAATTGTTACCGCTTTTAAAAAAATTAAATTAGTGTAATCATGAAAAAATTGTTTTTTATTTGCTCAATGCTACTTTGGTTAAGCAGCATCAATGCACAAACGTTAAATGGTCCTCATGGTAGATGGGAATGGGATGGTCGAGTTGTGAAAAATAGTAATAATTGGAGCATAAAATGGGAATATGATGGTCGCTACATTAAAAATTCGAATAACTGGAGCAATAAATGGGAGTGGGATGGTCGCTATTTAAAAAATTCCAACAATTGGAGTGAAAAATGGGAGTGGGATGGTCGCTATCTGAAAAATTCCAACAATTGGAGTCAAAAATATGAATTACCATCTGGAGCTCCAGTGCCTGTATGGGCTGTCGTTTATGAAATAATAAACTAGTTTATTTTTTAGATTATTGTAAGTCATTTCAATAAATTCGATTTGCGCAGTTCTTTTTGGGCTGCGCATTTTTTTTATAGTAGCTCTTTCTATCGAGTTTTGGAAAAACTTCATTTCTTAACGCTTGTTAAGCTTTAAAATTTGTTCTAATACCATAAAAGTGGTATTTTTGCCATGAATTTAATTGTTATTTATAATTAATCTAAATAAAAGAAAGTGATTACAATAACTGATACTGCTAAAAAACAAGCACTTAGATTAATGGAAGATGAGGGGAAAGACGGCTTTTTCATACGTGTTGGCGTGCAAGGTGGTGGTTGCTCCGGACTAATGTATCAACTAACCTTCGATAATCAGGAATCCGAGTCAGATAAAGCCTTTGAAGACAATGGAATGAAAGTGGTTGTTGATAAAAAGAGCTATTTGTACCTCATTGGAACCACGCTTGACTTTTCAGGAGGTTTAAATGGAAAAGGATTTGTTTTTAAAAATCCAAATGCTGATCGCACTTGTGGTTGCGGTGAATCTTTTTCAGTGTAAACTATTAAATCGTTCAAATAAAATGGCAAATTACACGGAAGACGATTTAGCAAAAGACCTCGAATCTCAGGAATATAAGTTTGGTTTCGTTACAGATATTGAAACTGAAACTGTTCCTGTAGGACTCAATGAAGGTATTATCCGATTGATTTCATCCAAGAAAAATGAGCCAGAATGGCTTTTGGAATCTCGCTTGAAAGCATTTTCAATTTGGCAAGCAATGACTGAACCTGAATGGGCTCATGTGCATTATGTTAAGCCAAAATTTCAGGATATCACCTATTACGCAGCTCCAAAACAAACGAAAAAATATGAATCCTGGGACGATGTTGATCCAGAGATGAAGGAAACAATGGCGAAACTAGGAATTTCCTTAGAAGAACAACAACGATTAACCGGAGTAGCTGTCGATTTCGTAATGGATTCCGTTTCAGTTGCAACCTCTTTTAAAGAAAAACTCAAAGAACTTGGAATCATTTTCTGTTCTTTTTCAGATGCAGTTCAGGAATACCCTGATTTGGTAAAAAAATACATGGGAACTGTGGTTCCAACCACCGATAATTTCTATGCAGCGTTAAATTCTGCTGTATTTACTGACGGTTCGTTTTGCTACATTCCAAAAGGCGTTCGTTGCCCGATGGAACTTTCAACGTATTTCCGAATTAATGCAGGCGGAACCGGACAGTTTGAACGAACGTTGGTTGTAGCGGATGAGGGATCGTATGTTTCTTATTTGGAAGGATGTACCGCTCCACAACGAGATGAAAATCAGTTGCATGCTGCTGTTGTTGAGTTAATTGCATTGGAAAATGCCGAGATAAAATATTCAACCGTTCAGAATTGGTATCCGGGAGATAAGCAAGGAAAAGGCGGCGTATTCAATTTTGTTACGAAACGTGGAATCTGTGAGCGCAATGCGAAAATTTCTTGGACGCAAGTTGAAACCGGTTCAGCAGTAACTTGGAAATATCCTTCTTGCATATTGAAAGGAGATAATTCGATTGGCGAATTTTATTCAGTCGCTGTTACGAATAATTACCAACAAGCAGATACTGGAACGAAAATGGTTCATTTGGGTAAGAATACCAAAAGCACGATTATTTCCAAAGGTATTTCAGCAGGAAAATCCCAGAATTCGTATAGAGGTCTGGTTCAAATTCACAAGAATGCGAACAATGCTCGAAATTTTTCTCAGTGCGATTCTTTGTTGATGACCGATCAGTGCGGGGCGCATACCTTTCCGTACATCGAATGTAAAAACCCGTCTGCAAAAATCGAACACGAAGCGACTACGTCCAAGATTGGCGAAGATCAGTTGTTTTACTGTATGCAACGTGGAATTAGCGAGGAAAAAGCGATTAGTTTGATCGTAAATGGATATTGTAAAGAAGTTTTGAATCAATTGCCGATGGAATTTGCTGTTGAAGCTCAAAAATTATTGGCGATTAGTTTGGAGGGCTCGGTGGGGTAGTATGAATTGGCAGATTGTAGATTGGCAGATTGTAGATTGGCAGATTGTAGATTGGCGGATTACAGATTGTAGATTGACAGATTACAGATTACAGATTGGCGGATTGCGGATTAAGGAATAAAAAATGGCAACGATAGGGAATTTTGAGGAATTAGAAGTTTGGAAAACAAGTATGAATCTTTGCACGGAAATTTATAGGCAAACTAATACGGAATTGTTCTCGAAAGACTTTGGATTGAAGGATCAAATTAGAAGAGCTTCTGTTTCAATTCCATCGAATATTTCTGAGGGATATGAACGAGATAGTAAAAATCAGTTTTTATATTTTCTTTCAATTGCAAAAGGTTCCTGTGGTGAAGTAAGAACTCAATTACGCATAGCACATAACTTAAACTATTTGAATGAAATCGATTATGAAAGTCTCAATTTATTGTGCGAGTCAACTAGTAAACAATTATCAGGATTTATAAAATATTTAAAGGGTTTCAAAGGAAATAAATGAAAATGTTGTAGCAAATCTGCAATCAATGAACCTGCAATTTGCAATTAAAAATAAAGAGATGATAAAAATTAAAAACTTACACGCAAGCATTGAAGGGAAAGAAATCCTAAAAGGATTAAATCTTGAAGTTAAGGCTGGAGAAGTACACGCGATAATGGGGCCGAACGGAGCAGGAAAAAGCACCCTAGCTAGTATCTTGGCAGGTCGTGAAGAATATGAAATCACAGATGGATCAATTGACTTTGATGGTAAAGATTTATTGGAAATGTCAACAGAGGATCGAGCACGAGAAGGTCTGTTTTTGGCGTTTCAATATCCTGTAGAAATTCCTGGGGTTTCCAACGTTAATTTTCTTCGAACGGCATTAAACGAAATTCGTGAGTATAAAGGTCAAGAGTCCATTTCAGCGAAAGATTTTATGGCGATGGTTCGTGAGAAATCTGAGATTGTTGAATTGGATAGTAAATTGGCTTCACGAGCGGTTAACGAGGGCTTCTCTGGAGGTGAAAAGAAACGAAATGAAATCTTCCAGATGGCCATGCTTGAGCCGAAATTGGCAATTCTCGACGAAACGGATTCAGGACTTGATATCGACGCACTTCGAATTGTAGCCAATGGGGTTAACAAACTCAAATCTCCAAATAATGCGACTATTGTGATCACGCACTACCAAAGACTTCTTGACTATATTGTTCCTGATTTTGTTCATGTCCTTTACAATGGGCAAATTGTAAAATCTGGCCCGAAAGAACTGGCCTTGGAATTAGAAGAAAAAGGTTACGATTGGATTAAGGACGAATTAGCGGTTTAATTTCAATAATATGCAAGAGATTGTAGCACCAACAAATACGAAACTAAGCCAGTTTCGATCTGGTTTGAAACCTACTTCAGTTGTATTTTCGAAGGATACTTTGGAAGAGGCAAATCATGTTCTCGAAAATCGTGATTTCCCAACAACCCGAGAAGAATCTTGGAAATATACCCGTTTGATTAAGTTGGCGAATTCAACTTTTTCAGGTTCTGTTTCAAATGACAATTTCGATATTCCATTTGTTCATGCAGATTCTTATCGTTTCGTATTTACGAATGGTCAATTAACTGAATTTAGCGACGGAATTAATGCGTTGTCTATAAAAGAAGTTGGTAGCGAAGAATTGAAGGATATAGGCTTGGAAAATCACTTTTTCGATGCGATAAACTTGGCTTATGCCGAAGATGGACTTTTCATAGAAATTGAAGCGAATAAACAACTTGAAAAACCAATTGAAATAGTTCATGTTTCGAATGGTAACAAAATTACGAATCTGCGACATATTTTTCGTGTCAAGTGTCATGCGAAAGCTGAAATAACAATGTCTTATTTGAGTTCAGAACAAAGCGCGAGTTTCCTAAACGTTGTCTCAAACATAGAATTGGAGGATGGGGCTTTTTTGACCATGAATAAATTACAAGTTGAGTCCGGAACCGATTTTCACTTTTCAAGAGAAGCTGTAAAACAAGAAAAAAATTCGAATTTCACCTTGAATACCTTGACATTCAATGGGAATTTTGTTCGAAATGATGTGAATGTATTGGTAAATGGACAGAATGTAGAGACAAATTTAAATGGAGCATATTTGGTAAAAAACAATCAATTAGTTGATAACCATACGGTTGTAGATCATTTGGTTGCGAATTGTCAATCGAATGAATTGTACAAAGGTGTTCTTTACGATAAATCAACAGCTGTTTTCAATGGCCGAGTATTTGTTCGAACTGATGCTCAAAAAATCAATGCATTTCAATCCAATGGTAACGTTTTGTTGAGTGATGACGCTTCAGTTAATTCAAAACCCGAATTGGAAATCTATGCAGATGATGTAAAATGTTCCCATGGTTCAACTACGGGTCAGTTGGATGAAAATGCTGTTTTTTACCTAAGAGCGAGAGGTCTTTCCGAAAAGTCGGCCAAAGAATTGCTCGTTTCTGCTTTCATATCGGATGTCTTAAACAAGATTGAAAACGAGGAAGTTCTCAGTTTCACCAATTTATATTTGAACAAAGAATTCGGTTGGAATATTGAGATTTAGAATTTCAATAAATCAAAATTTGCTATAACGATTTCGTTCGTCCACCATCAACTGGGAGGTTAATTCCATTTATGTAAGATGCTTCAGGTGAGGCTAAAAATGCAATTGCTGCTGCGACCTCTTCTGGTTGAGCGATACGTTTCATAGGTGATTCTTCGGCCATTTCATGGAAAATATCGGAAATCGTTTCTCCCGTCTTTTCGGATTTTGCCTCTGCGATACCTTGAAGACGAATCGTATTGGTTGCTCCTGGAAGAACATTGTTAACGGTGATTCCGTATTGGCCAAGTTCGTTAGCTAAGGTTTTGCTCCAACTCGCAACTGCACCTCGAATGGTATTGGAAACTCCCAAATTCGGTAAAGGCTGTTTAACTGAAGTTGAAATAACATTGATAATTCTCCCATAACCTGATTCAATCATACCAGGATAAATGGCTTGCACGAGAATGTGGTTACAGATTAAATGCTGGTTGAAGGTATTGATGAATTCTTCTGTTGAGGCGTCTTTAATGGGGCCACCTTTCGGTCCGCCAGTATTGTTGATTAGAATATTTACTTTATTTCCTTCAGCTACAAACTTTGAAATGATTTGTTTTAACCCTTCTGGTTTGGAAAAATCCGCGACGAGATAGGTGTGTTTCTGTCCTTCAAAACAAGGCAAGTCCTTAAGAGATTCTTTTAGTTTTACTTCATTTCGGGCAATTAAAATGACATTCGCTCCCATTTCAGCTAATTTGATGGCGGTTGACTTTCCGATGCCTTGTGTACTTCCGCATACCAAAGCTGTTTTATTTTTGAGAATCTCGAAGTTGTTTTGCATGATTATTAATAAGTTGTTTTTTTATTTCAAAGATAATTCTATTCAAAGGATTTTAGTCTTGAATTAGTTTTTTTGGTTCTTTTAATCAAACAAAATGAGTAATATTCTGTTTATCAAGAAAGTACAATCATGATTAAAATTTTCAAAATTTCATTTTCCCTCATTTTATTAAGTTCAATTTCGAGTTGTAAAAAGAAAAATATCGAACCTCAGTTAGAACCAACTCCAATTACTCAGGACTCTACGGGAGGAAATACAAATACCTTATCAGAATTAGTCATTACTCTTAGTGGAATGCAAAACACGAATGGGAAGGTTAATTTAGCCCTGTACAACAGCTCAACAAGTTTTAATGATCCCAATCAAACCTATCGTGAGTTGTTTTTAGTATGTACAGGAAGCAACATGACTATTTCACTTGATAGTATTATTCCGGGAGATTATGCTTTTGCAATCTTCCACGACGAAAATGACAATCAGAATTTAGATCAAAATTTTTTAGGAATTCCTACCGAAGGATTTGCGTTTTCCAATAACGCAATGGGTTCATTTGGTCCTCCTAATTGGACTCAATCCAAGTTTACGATACTAAATTCAAGCATTGTAGATCAAAACATTACCTTAAATTTTTACTAAAACATATCAAGATATGTTGTTGATTTAAAGGGAATATATTCTATCTTTTTCTTTTGATTTTAGCCGATTTTGAGGTTTGGTTTAGAAGTTCTCTTTGTTTTTTAATACGCTTCTTATCGTACTTATCCATTTTATTTCCAATCGCATCCGCTGCAATTCGGAATCCAATGCGGCAAGATGCCTCATCTTTATGAAAAACTTGTGAATTATTCAAAAGAAGATAATGAGGTTGATCAAACCAACTTCCACCTTTGACTAAACGGCAATTTTCTTGCAGATTCGAATTCGGATAGTTTTTATTAAAAGGATTCTCAGCTCTTTTCAATGCCAATGAATTTTGCTTGAATTTGGTAAATGCTGGATAGAGTTTCCTCGTATAAAAATCATACGGTTCTTTGGTTTCGATATAATCGTATTCACCAGAACTTATGTTGTAAATTTTAACGTAATCATTTCTTCTTGAGGGTATCTCCTCTAATAAAAGGACTCCGTCTATGAGGTCTTTAGGACCTTTTTCTAGTTTTATAGAATCTTTCGAAATCGATTTTTTCGGATTGTTTAGTTCATAAATTTTTGATTTGTATGATTCATCTATCGAATTTAATGCAAGGAATTTTTTCTTTACTTCTTCAAAAGAGTCTTCAGCTGATACGTGATAAAAATCCAATCGTTTTTGAATCAAATTTTTATGTTTTTCACTATCTTTTTCGACTAAAAAAGTAGAGTCTGTGTAGGGGTCAGTAATATAAATAACTGTTTTCGAAGTGTCTTTGTCTCTAAACACTTTGCCTCTGAACGGTTTAAATCCATTTTCCCCTAAATAATCAAAGTAATCATCATAAAAATCGCCTGATTTCGGATTTGAATCAACCCATTCTGATACATTCCCATACATACAATATAGACCGTTAAAATTAGGTTCATAACTTTTTACCTTGCATAAATAACTAGCTCCATCATCCATAAAATCTTTCGCATAAATACCAGAATTTAGATAAGATGGACCAAAGTTGGCTTGATAATAACCATTTTTATTTGTTTGGTATCCATTTAAAATTGGTCTCAACCAAAAAGGAGAAGTCCAGCCATTTTTATTTGATCGATATCTTTCTTTTTTTATATTTTCTGGATATTCATATCCCATTGCAGCTCTTTCCCATTCTTCCTCATTAGGTAAGCGAAATTTTAATGAAGGATCATATTTGTCATTTGATGCTCTTCCAGCCTCAGAATGGTACATCATGGTTCTCCAAACGCAATAGGCTTTTGCTTGTTCAAAAGTTAGTCCAACGACAGGGAAATTTTTGTATTCTTCATGCCAAAAATAATTTTCTTGTGTATTATGCATTCCTAAATACATTTCCTTCTGCCATAGAGCAGTATCTGGATAAACATTAATTCGATTTTTGTATCCTTCTTCGTCATAATAATCAAAAAACAACAATCGAACATCTAGTTCTCTTCTCTTGTAAAAGCGTTCATCATTTGATTGATACATATCGTTCAGTATCGGCATAAGTAATGGATTTGAATAATCGAGTATCTTTTCCCAATTTAAAATATAGTATTTTCCATCGTTGTCTTTTTTGCCACTATCATATTGAACAAATTTTACCCATTCTGATTTTTTATCCGAATTTATCCTTTCAAAGATTTTCACTCGTGCTAGTGAATCTCTCACCCAATTGACGAATTCCCGATATTCTAAATTTGTAACCTCGTGATCAGAAATATAAAGAGGTTTTACTGTTTTTTGATAACCCAAGTCGTTGTCAAAAAAATAAGTAGAATCTTTATCAGAAAGAATTACGTCATGAGTAAAACGTCTAACAGGAATTGTATCTACATAACTCAACCCATCAAAATATTTATTTTTTAGTTGAACTTTACCTTCTCCAATTATTGGAACTAGCTCATTTTTTAAACAGCGAACAGCAAAGCCATCTCCTTCAAATCCATCATGACATGAGCCCGATTGAAGTGTTTTAAAGTTATTTCTACCTATAAAAGACCAATAATCGTCAAACGTCTCCGTGCTGTCGAATAGATAGTGTGATTCATC
>JBEIKF010000024.1:0-10572 GCA_040379905.1 Crocinitomicaceae bacterium | reverse complement strand
GTTTGAAAACGAGTCTTTTCCTGTCCATCAAAATAAATACGAAATGAATACGCTTCATTGGCTGTTCCAAAATCTGTTTCGGATGTTTCTGGACTAAAACGAAAATCATTACTCGAATAATGACCCAAAAAACTTAGCGTTAATTTTTCATTCAAATTGTAATTCATAAGCATTTGAGCATCCGCAAAAACAGGATTGTAAGAACCTTTTGCTGGCAACGAATTCAATAAATATCCATTTGACCGATAACGAGCGCCTACCAGATAATTGAATCGATGCGAAATTTCCTGTTCCACATGAGCCTCTGCACCAAGAAGCGAAGCAAGACCAGATGCTCCGAATTTTTTGGGTGTATTGTACGTTATGTCCAAAACAGAACTGAGCCGATCCCCATATTGCGCATCAAAACCACCTGCTGAAAAACGAACTGACTCAACCAAGGAAGAATGGATAAAACTCATTCCTTCCTGCTGTCCACTTCGCGTCAAAAATGGGCGATAAACCAAGAAACCATTGACATAAACCAAGTTTTCATCGTAATTTCCACCACGAACATTGTAATTGCTTGTTAACTCATTATTGGATGTAGCCGCAGTCGTTAAAACCAAAGCCCTTTCAACTCCTCCTGAAAGTTTCTGAAAATCAATTAACGGCATTTTCTCTATGGTAAAAGGATCTACTTTCGACTGTAAAAAAGTAATTTCTTTTTGAGGAAGAACAGGAAAGTAAATAGCGGGGACTCTTACATCCTCGTTTTGCTGAATGAATAAATTTCTCACTTCCCTTAAATCATCATACACAAATGACAATTGGACTGAATCACCCTTCTGCACTATAAAAGAATAAAACCCTAGCGAATCTGTAACCTGATTTAAAACTTTATTTGGAGCAACTAATTGAATAGACACACCTTGAATCGGAATGTTTTTTTTACCAACACAGGTTCCCGACAATCTTACATTTTGACCAAAGCCCAATGACAAGATAAATAAAGCAAGAAATGTGAGCAAAAACTTCATTCAACGCAAAGTTAATTGCTTAACGTAGCTTGCCAAGGATTATTGGATTTTTTTTAGACAGAGAAAAGAGATTGATATAAGAATGAGCAGAATTGTAAACTTCAACCCTTAAGGTCGAAATTCATCGTAAACGCGCTCGCAATTCGAAACTTTGAATTCTTAACTATTTACTAAAACTACGCTTGCGTTCGATTCTCCTTCAAAGTTGAAAAGAAGATAATTCCATATCCGATAGCTAACATCGCGTGGAATGGAACCATGCCTAAATCTCCGTAAATGGTTCGATTAATCGCTGTGAAACCGAAAACTACCATAAACAAGCCTTCGGCAATGTTAATGATGGAAAGACTCTTTTTATCGTACTTATTTCCTTTGAATTCATCTTTTTTAGCCACATTAAATTTTGGTGTACGAACGAAGGAGCTTTTAATCCCCAAATAACCTTCAATTACAGCTACTGCATTGCTCAAAGAAAGCGCCATTGAAACTGTTAAAAACTGAACGAAGCGACCAATGAATCTGAACAAATCACCAAAGAAATTTCCTTTTTTGTCGCGGTAGGCGTTCCAATAATAAAAGGCAAGGAAAATGGTACTCGAAATGAAGATCGATCCAAATTTAATCAAGAAATTCAAATCTGAAAACGAATCTTTAATGTGAAGTACACATAAACTAAGAAGGGAAAGAATTAGAATGAAAACAAAAACCGATGAGTTGAACAAGTGAGCCAATCCATGCAAACGATCAGAGAATTTTAACCCGGGATATTTGACAAGGCTTTTCCACATTTTGACAAATACTTCTGCCCCACCCTTCATCCAACGATGCTGTTGACTTTTTAGCGCCGACATGGTTATTGGCAATTCAGCAGGTGATTCTACATCTTCTAAGTATTTGAATTTCCACCCTTTCATTTGAGCTCTATAACTCAAATCCAAATCCTCTGTGATTGTATCGTGTTCCCAACCTCCAGCATCTTCGATGCACGTTTTTCTCCATACACCCGCAGTACCATTGAAATTAATAAAATGCTCAGATACATTTCTACCTCCTTGTTCGATTGCGAAATGTCCATTCAACCCAAATGCTTGAAGCTCAGTCAGCAGTGAATAGGTTTTATTCAAATGTCCCCAGCGGGTTTGAACCACACCAATTCCTTCTATGAAATAAGGCATTGTTCGCTTTAAGAAATCTTTATCCGGAACGAAATCTGCATCAAAAATCGCAATGAATTCTCCTTCGACACGATCCATTGCAGCATCAAGCGCACCCGCTTTATAACCCGTTCTGTCCACGCGATGAATATGTTGTATGTTAATCCCTCTTGCTGAAACCTCAGCAACTTTCGCTGCAATAATGTCTTTGGTCTCATCCGTAGAATCATCCAAAACTTGAATTTGAAAACGATCCCTTGGATAGTCAAACTCAGCTACTGTTTCAATTATACGCTCTGCAACATACATTTCATTGAACATAGGTAATTGAACTGTTACTTTTGGAGTTGTGGCTTCGTTGTATGTTGGGATTTGCTCTGCTTTTCTTTTCTTGCGATTGCGAACGTAAGCAACGGCTAAACTCATTTGAACACAACTGTAGTAAAATATCAAAAACAAACATGCAGTGTAGATTCCTAAAATAATTTTGGCCATAACGTGCGACCAATAATGCTCCTTTACATACGTTTTTCCATTTTCGGTAACTGTTCGATCTCCCCAATTAAACATCCAAGAAACTTTCAGGTTTGCTGTAAAAGGTTGCTCTTGACTAAATGTGTAATGAATTAAATGTTCCTTGGCATTGGTTTCGAAAACTTTCAAGGTATCAGGGCGATAGTCCTTGTCTGTTAGAATCAGCATATTTTTACCAATTGGAACACTTTTAAATTCAAAAACGCCATCCTCATTGGTTTTGGTTGTGTAAATTTTACCTGTTACCAATGATTTTAATTTCACCTCAACTTCGTCTACTTCGTTTTTCGTTTTGTAGTCAACTAAATAACCTTTTATTTTTTTTGTGACGTTAATTGGGTCTTTTGTTGCAAAAACTGATGATTGAAACGAAAGAAAAAGGGATAAAAAGATGAAAAAATTTCTCATTATTCTGTAAAGCAATTAATTTAACGGACAAATATAAATTTATTCTTTCACTAAATTCATTTCATCGACCAAGTGTTTTGCACCGGAGTAAATATCCATCACCCACATTACGTAACGAATATCCACCACCACATTACGACAACGACTCGCATCAAACATGTAATCGCTCATTGTACTTTCCCAAGTTCTGTCGAAATTAAGCCCCATTAAATGTCCATTAGCATCCAAAACGGGAGAACCCGAATTTCCACCTGTGGTGTGATTGGAACCCGTAAAACAAACCCATAATTCATCGTTTTGGGAATAAGGCCCATAATTCTTTTCCTTGTGAAGTTCCAACATGCGCGGCAGCAACTCCATGTCTGGATTTCCGGAATTGTATTTCGCAATAATTCCATCAAGTGTGGTATGCTCGGTATACATCATTCCATCCGTTGGAGCTGAACCTTCCAATTGACCATAGGTAATGCGTAAAGTTGAATTCGCGTCCGGCCAATGTTTGTCGTTCGGAAACATTGCAAACTTTCCTTCAACATATAATTGAAGTAAATTATTCATTTCAGCTGAATAATTCTGATACCCCGGGATAACCTCGTTTCGAAAGGTTGAAATTCGACCATTGTAAAAATTGAATCCGAAATCTTTTTTAAGTTTAGTAAGACTTTTTTCATTAAACTTATTAAGAAAAGCAACGTATCGTTCTTTATTCGTTAAGATTGATTTTGAATAGATAACATCTGTAAGTGATTTAATCCCTATCTCATTCTTATAATTTTGAAGTTGATTGATTTGTTTTAAATATTCATAGGTCAATAATTCAAAGATTTGTTGATCAACTTTCTCATCATAATTTTTAAAAAACCCTTCGGCGCCAGTTTTAAGCTTTTCGATCACCGAATTCAATTCCCCTTTTTCCTTGTATTTGGAATAATTTGTAAGTAAATCATTCAACCCTCTAGCCAATTTAAAATATTCCGGGCCGTAGGAAAAATACTCAGCACCCATGGCATATTGAAATTCCAAATCCGATTTCGCAGAAACTAATGCATTCATTTTGTCTACCACATCAGCATATTTTTTCCATTCAACTTTGGTTTTGGCCATTTCGACATAAGCCCTTTCTTGCTCAACTTTTACAGTAACTGCGTCCATGGTTCTAAGCCCATCAATTTGTCCAATCCATTTTTTCCAAGCGTTAGCAATTGATGCTTGTTTTGCTGAATATTGAATTCGCGTTAAATCCGAAGCTTTCATGGCTGCATCAATCACATTCAATGATAAATCACGCATGTGAATGCGAGCGGGACGTTCCTTTTCGATGATAAATTTCAGATACGATGAAACCACATGCTGCTCCGTTTGTCCCGGAAAACCGTATACCATCGTAAAATCACCCACTTTTCTGTTTTTGAATGAAATTGGAAGCGAATGCAAAGGTTGGTAAGGAACATTATCCTTCGAAAAAGCAGCTGGTTTGTTGTCCTTACCTGCGTAAATTCTAAAAACGGAAAAATCTCCTGTGTGTCGAGGCCAAACCCAATTGTCTGTATCACCTCCAAATTTACCAATGGAATTAGGTGGTGTTCCAACCAAACGAACGTCTAAAAACGTTTCTTTTACCATCATGTAATAATCGTTTCCATAATTAAATGGTTTGATTTCTGCTTCATAATGCGTTCCAGTAACGGCAGCAGCTGTCAGTTTTTTGATGTTAGCTTGAATTGTTTCCAAATCATTTTTTGAGCTTGCTCCAACAAAAACAGCATTAGTTACATCTTCTATTCGAACGATTCGCATTGCCGTCAATCCTGGATTCGCTAATTCTTCCGATTTATTTTTCGCCCAAAATCCATTTTTCAAATAATCTTTTTCGAGCGATGAATGGTATTGAATATATGAATATCCACAGTGGTGATTCGTCAAAAGAAGTCCTTGACTGGAAACTATTTCAGCTGTGCAGCCTCCACCGAATTGAAGAATGGCGTCTTTCAAACTGGTTTTGTTTATGCTATAAATGTCATCCGAAGATAATTTCATTCCTTTGGCTTTCATGTCCGACTCAAAAGCCGAAATCAGCGATGGAATAAGCATTCCTTCCTCAGCGCGAAGAACGGAAGAGATGAAAAAGACAGCAAGAAAAAATGATTTAATGTAACGATTTTTCATGATAAAAATTTATACGAAGATACTAGATTCAATTGACTAATTTTGCAAACCGAAATAGTAGATGCGAATTTTTGAAGGAATAGAATCGTTGGGGGAAATTAAGAATCCGGTTGTTACAATTGGAACCTTCGATGGTGTGCACCTAGGGCATCAAAAAATCATTGAGCAGCTTAACTTAGAAGCAGCGAAAAATGGCGGCGAATCGGTTTTGCTGACTTTTGACCCGCATCCTCGCATCGTTTTATTCCCTGAAAATCATAATGTTAAATTGATTCAATCACTTGGTGAAAAATTTCAAGTTTTGGAAAAATTTGATTTGAAAAATGTCGTTTTGGTTCCATTTACAAAGGGATTTTCTGAATTATCAGCAATAGATTTCGTTGAACAAATTTTAATTGGAAATCTAAAAGCTAAAAAAGTGGTAATTGGCTACGACCATCAATTTGGACGAAATCGTGAAGGAAATATTCAATTTTTAAAATCGGTTTCTGAAAAATATGGTTTCGAAGTGATTGAAATTTCTGCAAAATCAATTGATGAAATCAACATCAGTTCCACCAAAATTAGGGATAGCTTGTTGCGTGGCGATGTGGAAACGGCTAAGTTATTTTTGTCTCGACCATATGAAATTTCAGGGACTGTTGTTAAAGGAAATCAACTCGGAAGAACACTTGGTTTCCCAACTGCGAATGTAAATGTTGACTCTGAATTAAAATTGATTCCAGCCAATGGTGTTTATGCTGTGCGAGTAAAAATCGCTGAAAAAATGCATTTTGGGGTTATGAACATTGGAACAAAACCGACAGTAAATTCAAGTAATGAGAAAAGCTTAGAAGTTCATATTTTCGATTTCAATAAAGTTATTTATGGAGACATAATCACTGTCTTTATGGAAAAACATATTAGAAATGAACAGAAATTCGCTAACTTAGATGAATTAAAAAGGGCTATCTCGAATGATGAAATTATTTGCCGTCAGTATTTTATTCTTCCTTTGGTCAAGTCTTAACGCACAAAAAACATCCAATAAAGTTTATCGATTGGAGGAAGTTTTATTTGCTAATCCCGATACCATATACTCAATTAGCTTATCGAAAAGCAAATTAACCGAACTCCCTAAAGAACTGTGGAAATTTCAGAATTTGAAAGAGTTGTATTTAGAAAAAAATAAACTCGCTAGTCTTCCTGATAGTTTGGATTTATTCAAAAAATTAGAAATACTGAACCTCGATCGCAACGATTTTGAGACTGTTCCTTTGGTGATTTCTAGGTTAGAGAATCTCAAAAAATTAATTTTTTCTCGGAATAAAATCAATGTGATTTCAGGTAACCTATTTTATTGTTCGAAATTGGAAGAAATGGATTTTTATGATAACCCAATTGGAACAGTTGAACCAAAAATTTTCGAAATGAAGCAACTTAAAAAATTAGATATGCAAGGCGTTATGTTGAGCACCAGAACCCACAGCGAAGTGAAATCGAAGCTAAGTTGGGTAAAGTTATCGATGGACCCACCTTGCAAGTGCATGGATTAAATTAGTGGTGTTTAGATATAACATACTTAAAATCAAGCATAAAAAGAATTTGTCTAAGGATTTCAACTGTTGTATATTTGTTCTGAATTTATATTACGATAATATGAAAAATATATTAACATTCTTTATTGTCTTTACTTTAAACCTTGTTTTCAGTCAAAAAAATTGTTTTGAAATAACGAAGTTGGGAAATCAATACACAAGGTCTCAGTTGGAAAATGCCGTTTTTCAAGCCGATTGGTGTGGTTATTTCCATAGTTCTGAGCGATATCAATTGATATTTGATGACGGAGCAATTGTCGAATTACTTTCGATGACAGAGGCATTTGATATTAAAAATAAATTATCGGAGACTTGTTTTCAGAACGAAAGAACAAAGGATAATGGTACTTTTAAGATACATAAAAGTGGCGTGTTAATGAGAATGTTAAGTGCTAGAAATACTTCTAAAAACTAAACAATGAAAAAAATATTTATCTTTTTAATACTATTTTCCTTTTTACAGATTTATTCACAAGGGGACAATTGTGCAACAGCATACAACTTGGGTACTTTACCATCTCCTGCCGGATGTTCTGGTGGTGCAACAGGGGTAGGATTGCCAGTAACTCACAATGGAACTAACGTAGGTGCAACATCAGCAAATCCATATGTATCAATAATTGATTGCGGCACAGGAACGGCAGACATGGCTTCTCCAGCTCTAGATGTTTGGTATTCGTTCGTTGCATCGGGTCCAACTGTTGTAATAAGTTTTTCTAATATCACTGGAACTTTTGGAACTCCCCAAATTGGTTTATATTATGGGACATGTAATAGTTTAACTCCCGCTGGATGTGACGTTGATGGCTCACCAGGTTCATTTACAGGGATTGTATCTGGTCAAACTTACTACATTCAGGTAAGCGGCAATGGGGCAACGGCATCTGGAAACTTTACTATTTCAGTTCAAAATAATCAAGAATGTGGAGACTGTTTGACGGAAGCATCTTTGGTAGCAACGCCCCCACCAGTAAATGGAGCATATTCTCCTGGTCAAACAGTAACTTTTTGCTATACTATTTCTACTTACAATCAAGTAAATACAAACTGGCTTCACGGGGTGCAAATAACCTATGGTGCTGGTTGGAACATGGTTTCTCAAAGTGCTCCTCAAAGTTGCGATGGCAATGGAGCGTGGAGTTATATTGCGTCAGGAACAAATATTCCGACGGGATTTGGACCAGGATTTTATTACAATTCTAATTTGGGTTGTGCGAATTGTGATCCCAATGACCCAGAGGATAACTTTGGAGATGCCAATGCTTCTAGTTGTGATTTACAGTTCTGTTGGACGATGCAGGTGGATGCTGCTTGTCCGGCATCTTCCCTAAACGTTACTGTAAATACCAGTGGTGATGGAGAATCGGGTTCTTGGTCAAACCTTTCTTGTCAGAATGATAGTGAAAGCTCTCTTGATCCAAATATGACTTGTTGCCTTCCTCCTGCAATGTCTTCGACGCCTACAAGTTGCTCAAATTCAACAGATGGTACAGCAACGGCTACTGCTACTGGCACAGTTTCTCCTTGGGATTTTTATTGGTATAACTCTAGTGGTACATTAGTTGGCTCAACAATGAATACAACCGCTACAAATGTTCTTAGTAATATTCCTGCTGGTACATACACTGTTGTTGTGGTTGACAATGTAAATTGTTCGGTCGGTGCAAATGTTACGGTTACGTCAAATCCTGGAGCAACTGTAACAGTTCCTGCAAACATAACAATTTGTGATGGAGGAACAGTTAGCGCAACAAATTTCACCTCTACCGGTTTTCCAACTGCTTCATATACTTGGACAAATTCTAACACTGCTATTGGTATTCCAGCAACAGGAACAGGGGATATATCTTCATTCACAGCTACAAATACTGGTTTAACACCAATAACTGCAACTATAACAGTTACACCTTACAGCGGTCCCAACCCTGCAACTTCTTGTTCTGGAACTCCAAGTTCATACACGATTACGGTTAACCCTGCGCCTCAAATTACATTAAATGCCTCCCCGAGTTCAAGTATTTGTTTGGGTCAAAGTGTAACCTTAACAGGTTCCTATACCCCCCAACCTGTTGTTACAGCTCAAACTTTTGAAAATCTGACAGTAACTAATATTACAAATAGTAATAGTGCAATTCTAACCCCTATTTCAACGATTTCATCTGGAATTACCCCAACTGATTTAATCTCAAATCAAATTGTATCAGCTTGTTTTACAATACGTCACGAAGATTTTACTGATTTTGAGGTTTTACAGTTAACTGTTGGTGGTACAATTTATACATCTGTAACTCCTGCACCCGCCGGTCAAATTTACAATGCGTCACTTGCTACTTTGCTTACTCAAATTCAAGCTACTCCTGCTGGAGTTGGAAATCCAACCCCGCCTGTAACAGTGACTTTTTGTATTCCAGATGCTCTATTAACGATCATAGAAAATGGAACTATCCCTTCAAACACAACATGGACTCTAGGGATAACTGATGGAACTGGAGGACCAAATAATGGTGTGTTTTTAGAATGGGAAGTGATTCTTAACGATTATCCTCAATTAAATTATGCGTGGTCATCTACAGACAATGGTTCAATAACAACTTCACCTCTTAGCTCCACAACCACTGGTGGAAACCTTACATTAAATGCCACACCAACTACGAACACTACTTATACATTAAATGTCACAAATGAAGCAGGTTGTCCCGGAACGGCCACAATTACAATTAATGTTGGTAATGTGACTGTTTCCCCTCCATCATCAAACCCGACTTTGTGTGCAAGTACTCCAATATCTCCAGTAATCACTTTTACTACCACCGGTGCAACAGGTATAGGCGCGGCAACAAACCTTCCAAATGGTGTCACAGCGACTTATTCTAATAATACCATAACCGTTTCTGGTACACCCACAAATTCAGGAACATTCAATTATACAATCCCAGTTACTGGCGGTTGTACAGGTTTAAATGCTATCGGAACAATTACTGTTAATCCTGTAAATACAGTTACCGCTGCATCAATCAATCCAACTCTTTGTGTGAACACAGCACTTTCATCATCGATTACCTTCACCACGACAGGTGCAACGGGTATTGGTGCAGCAACAGGTCTTCCAGCTGGGGTTACTGCTTCTTGGTTTGGAAATACAATTACCATTAGTGGAACACCAACTGCTTCTGGAAATTTTCCTTATACTATTCCACTTACTGGTGGTTGTGGAACAATTAGCGCAGCTGGAACGATTACGGTGGTTGCTTTGCCAGTGATTACCTTAACACCCGATGACCCGAATACATGTAATGCGACAGATGGTTCTATTTTGGTATCTGGAACAGGTTCTGGAACAATTACATGGACGGGGCCAACAAGCGGGAGTACTTCTAACACGTTGAATTATACGATTCCTGCATTAGGAGCTGGAACATATTCTGTTTATTTCACCAATGCAGCAGGATGTCAAAGTTCAACTCTTCAGACTTCCTTGGCTAACCCAGGTGCTCCACAAATAAATATCATCAGCAATATCACAAATTGCGGTACTTCTTACACATTACCAGCGGTTCCATTTGTTCCTGGAACTCAAAACAATCCGCAGTATTATACCGGTCCTAATGGAACAGGAACGACAATCGCAGTTGGTACCGTTTATAATGCACCGACGAATATTACACTATACGCTTACGACGTAAATGGCGCTTGTTCAGATGAAGAACCTTTTGT
>JBEIKF010000023.1:0-10606 GCA_040379905.1 Crocinitomicaceae bacterium | reverse complement strand
GGCTAGGGCGCGTGCAATTTCCGTTCGACGTTTTTCACCACCAGAAAGTCTATTTCCTAAGTTTTTTCGAACATGGGTCAAATGAAATTCTTCGAGCAAACGCTCCAATTTTTCTTGTCGTTGGGTTTTGTTGAGGTCGGTCATTTCTAAAATGGCCATGATATTGTCTTCTACACTTAGTTTTCGAAAAACGGAGACTTCTTGCGGTAAATAACCTATTCCCATTTGGGCTCGCTTGTACATGGGCGCTTTCGTGATTTCAACGTCATCTAAAAAAACCTTTCCTTCATCTGGTCTAACCAATCCGACAATCATGTAAAATGAAGTAGTTTTCCCTGCTCCGTTTGGACCTAGCAATCCAACGATTTCGCCTTGGTTAACTTCCACAGAAACACCATTCACAACCGCTCTTCCTCGGTAGGTTTTATGAATATGTTCTGTGTAAAGTTTCATTTGATTGACCGAAGTTACTAAAAATTAAATGCGAATTTCGCTCGAATACCAAGAGGGCTCATACCAGGATCCAAATGTGTCATCCTCCAAACTAAATCAATTCGGATAACCTTCAATATGTTTTCAATTCCAATGCTTGTCTCAGCATAAGGAATTCCACTAAAATGCTTGACAAAGCCGGGGAGCAACATTTCCTTTTGGTGACGATCGCTAATCTCACCAATCGCTATCTTACCAGTTGTTACTAAGCGCAATTTCAATTTCTTAACCAATGGAATTCGGTCAAAAAACAAGCCCTCCCACTGATTCTCAATGAATGCACTTGCATATTTATCCGTTACAAATTCTAAGAAATTCAACTTGTTAAATGCACTCGACATCAAATACAAGGATTGATTTCCAGGAACTGCTTTCAGAAATGGATAAGCAGTTGTTCCAAAAATGTATCCTACAGTTCCTCCGTAGTACATGCGTCCTAATACACCCAATTGACGGTAATGCTCGATTTGAAATTCCAATTTTTGGTATGAATATTCACTTCCCAACAGTCCTTTGATCCCGAAAACTCCTTGTAGGGATAATATTGGATTGGTGCAAGTCATTGCTGTGCGATCTAAGTTCCCAGAAATGAATTCTTCGTCTTTGGCCCAACGAATGCGCGCGGTGATTTCAGCGGTTCTGATTTTTGAAATCGACAAAGTGTCCGAGTTCACAATTCGTTTGTAGTTTGCAAGACCCAAAGGCGTCAGTTCCCTTAATTCGAATCCACTGAATGACACAAAATCCTTTTTAATGTCCTTTTCAAAACTCAAGCCAGCTTTCGTAACGAAGGTTAATTTGTCAAAAGCGGCTGTGCTCAATACCGTTGTAAAGGTATTACCCATTGATAAGGCACTACTTGAAATTCCAATTTGTTCAATATCATAACTGTAATAGGAACTTAGAAGTCCACGCTTTTTAGGAGTAACATTATAGCGAACTGTTGCACCATATTTTAACTTCTGATCTCCAAATCCGTATGCGATTCTACCCCCAAATTCAATTCGTTTGGAGAATTCGTTCGATGTTCTAAGAGCAAATGCTAACCTCAACTTTTCTACAGGGTTAAAAGCTACAAACGACGCAATACTGCCCAACTCGATTTTACCGACCGGATAGTATCCTGTTGAAGCCAAGTAGGTGACATTTTTCATTGTGTTGAAGAAGCGATTCTTCTGTAGCGAGTCAATCATTTCATTGATTTTTTCTTCTTGCTTTGACAAAGGTTGATGACGCATTTCTTGCCAATACGCATCACTTCTCAATTTGGCGCTATCCAAGATCTCGACGGTGTTGTCTCCTTTGTAGAACTCCGGTGTTCGTTTCTCATTTATTTTAAAATACCTGCGGCTGCTCGTTTTTCGCCCAAAAAGTCCATAAACCTTCGTTTTTTCTGTCAATCGAATATCGGCGATTAGTTTTTCCTTGGTCATCATCCATACTTCTTTCTCAACCTGCTCGAATTCTTGTTCAAAATAAAAGTCTTGAATGTAATTGAGATTGGCATCGGGAGAAATATTCGCGCTGAATCGTTTTATGGCATAGGTCGTATCGTGAATCCACATTTCTCCTGAAAACGTTAAGTCGCCTGTTCTTTTGGGTTTGAAGCGCATTTTATAGCACCAATTACTCCCAATAAACGTGGAATCTTCTACGTAAAAATGATAATAATTTCGAGCGTAGATTGATACCGGACTAATGAATGACTTGAAAAACATGTCGTAGATGTTATCATATACATTGATATCCAAATACATATCACCCAAATATTGATTCATTTGCAAGTTCTCGATGCCGGAAACTTTGGTCGCTTTTACGACTTCTTTTTTTAGTTTTGGTTTGTTCTTAAAATAAAAATCAGAAACATTTTCACTTAGAATTACAGGCAGAAAGGCTCTTCCTTCATCTGTTGAATCGAGGTAGTCCATAATTAAGTCCAAGCGTTTTACGATGCCTGTTTTAATGAACTTATCACCGATGTTGTTCAAATCCAATTGAATTTTATTGTACGCTTCATATTCGTAGGCGTCTAATTTCTCCTTGTTGTTTATCGGTTTGTTTGCAATAATTCGCTTGTGGAGTTTAATTGCAAATGGCTCATCTGGAGGACGAATAACAACTTCTTTATGCAAGTTTGATCGTGTTTCAAGCGTGATGTTAATTTCTTGAGATTGATCACGATTAACTTTTACGCTAGTCAGTTTATAACCAGGAAACATAAACATCAATGAATCTGTGGCGTAGTATGTTTTAATGTTAAAATTTCCCAGAGAATCCGTAATTACACCAATCTTGGAGTTCATGAATTGAACTTTTACAAATGGAAAACCGAAACCTGTTTCAGCATCAATTACACGCCCATATACATGAGTTTGCTGACAAAGTAGTGGGAAACTGCAAATGAATAAGAGAAACGAAAATAATATTCTTCTTCCCATTTCTATGCGTTTTTCATTTTTAAAGCATTTTTTTCAACGCGAATTGCGACTAAAATACCAACCTCATAAAGAAGTAATAAAGGAACTGAAACAATTATTTGAGTAATCCAGTCGGGAGGAGTAATAATTGCAGAAAGGATAAGAATAATGACAATTGCGTGACGCCTGTATTTTTTTAGAAATGCTGAATCAAACAAACCAACTTTGGTCAGAAAATAGGTGACGATAGGCAAAAGAAAAAACAAACCAGTGTAGAAAACAGTAGAAATTATAGTACTCATGTAAGAATCAATCGTATAAATATTTTCGATTCGATCGCTCATTTGAAAGGTTCCAAAAAATTGGATGCTCATTGGAGCAACAACGAAATAACCAAAAAGAATACCACTGAAGAATAGCAAACTAACATAAAATACGATTCCGCGCGCCATTTTTTTCTCCTTAAATTTCAATCCTGGTTTTACGAAACCCCAAAGTTGATAGAAAATAAATGGAAATGATACAATTGCACCTCCTACGATACTCATCATCAAGGCATACGAGAATTGACCTGAGACGGTCATACTTTGAAAGTTGACATTTAGTTTTTCAGAGCAAATCCCAAAGTACTTGCATAGATACTGAAACGTAATGAAATCATCCTCTGCCATGGCTAAGAAAACATTCTCAATGATTTCTACTTGATAGAACCAAATTACAATTCCAGCGATAATTACTGCTATCGCAGCCCGAACGAGTCTCCAACGAAGCTCCTCCAGGTGTTGAAGAAAGGACATATTATTGTCTTCAGACATAGAAGCAAAGTTAGTCATTCGGCACTTATTTTGAACTAAAGCTTAAAAGAAAAGTAGATCGTAATTAGTTTACGTTTTACATCCATAGCTTTGTTCAATAAAATTATAAAAAATGGAACATCTTAGCTTAAAATCATTGATTTTCAATTCGTATGACGACTACGCAAAAATTATTGTTGATATAAGAAAATCGTCATTAAGTTACTCAACTCACTATTTAATTGATGTCATTAATGTCAATCGAATATTGAACATGGTGAAGAAAAACAATCCAGAAATCGACTTGAACGACTGCATACGAACTGCTGAATTTGGAGATTTCAGAGAGTATTCATTGAATCTCAATGGACTCGAGGATTGTTTGTTGAATGCAGATGAGGTTGACTTTATGTTGGTCAATTCTTTGAAGAAACAAATTCGAGCTTAATTATTGAATGTAAACGGTTTCTTCGTTTATCTTTTCAGCCTCAATTTTTATGATTCCTTGTCCAATCATGTTTTGCTTTTGTGCTTTGATATCCAAAACGGCAACACCTGCTTGTCCAAGTTGATAAATATCATTATAGTTGAAAGAAGCCATTCCACTTAAATTGGTATATGCTGTGTCAAATACAGCAACTTGTTGAGGAGTTCCAGCAGTATTGGTTCCGTACAAAATGACCATCGCATTTTGCTGCGGTTCGCCGGTAGAATTTAACACATAAATATTTGCAATCGTGTCTTTTTTCTTGCGGCAAGAACCAAGCGTTAAAGCAGAGGCTGCAACTACTACGAGAACAATAAATTTTTTCATTTTCATTTTAATTAGGTAAATATATAGTTTCTACTGAAGTTGTATGAATACGACAACGAGTTTGACCTGAAGCCACCTTGTTATTGTATTTTACAATGATATCAAAATAACCAGTCGTGTTTAAATCACCATCGCGATAAACATCAAAATATTGATCCATATCTATAGAAGCAAATCCAGATGAATTCGTATAAGACGTGTCAACAAAATCTTGTGTTGGAGGATTCGATTGTTGGTCACCTATTACAATTACTTTAGCTCCACCAATGAGCTGATTTGTAGATGATCGCACAAAAACCTTTAAAATGGCCGGATCTTTCGGCTCGCATGATAAAAAACTTATCGATAATAACGCTGCTAGCGAAATGAAATATATCTTTCTCATAAACTAAATATTTTCAAATTTACACCTTTATTCTAAATTACACATACGAATGCTTATTTTTAATGTTACTCTATTTGCACATTACATTCATTATCAACTTCTTCAACTATTTGAGTAACCGATTCTCCAGTTTTGAAGTTGTAGGTCGCTTTCACTTTTACTATGGCTACTCCTGTTTGCCCAGATTCGTATTGCTTGTTCAAGTTGAAAATAGCAATGCCGTTTTCATCACTTAACATGGTGTAATTTAAAGAAACGGAGTTAAAATTAGATGTATCCGTTGGTTCGGCATATATTTCTACATTAGCACCTTTAACTACCGATCCAGTAGTGTCCAGAACAAAAACACGTAGAGTAGTGTCCTGCTTCTTGTAGCATCCCACAAGTCCAAAAGAAAAAACCAACACAATTATTGTGAAGTTAAAAAGTTGAACAGAATAATTTCGAGATTTTTTCTTGTAAATTTGCATGTGTATTTGAAATGAATACGCTAGTTAAACAAATTTTGAAATAAAAAAGTTACAACTTAGATTGAATGAAGTCGAAAATTAGCGAAATAAAGATTGAAATAGATGAGTATCAAATCACTACAATTGAGCAATTGGAGCATTTTCGAATTAAATTTCTAGGTTCAAAAGGAGTAACAAAAGAATTGTTTTCAGAATTAAAAAATGTTCCCAACGAACAGAAAAAAGAAATAGGGCAATTGTTGAATCAACTTCGTACTGAGGCTGAAACGAAATTTGAACAATCTAAAAAGATATTGTCAATTAACAAATCAGAAGAAAATAAGTTGGACTTAACGCGTCCAGGTGAGGATAATGAAATCGGCAGCCATCATCCACTTTCATTGGTGAAGCGGGAAATTATTTCCATTTTTTCAAAAATTGGTTATGAAGTTTCAGAAGGACCTGAAATTGAAGACGATTGGCATAATTTTTCTGCCTTGAATTTTCCACCAGAGCATCCTGCCCGTGATATGCAAGACACCTTCTTTATTGAAAAAGGGGAAAATGAGATTGCCTTGCGAACACATACAAGTTCGGTTCAAGTGCGTGTCATGGAGAACTCAAAACCTCCAATTCGAACTATTTCTCCGGGAAGGGTTTATCGCAATGAGGCTATTTCGGCTCGGGCTCATTGTTTTTTTCACCAAGTTGAGGGATTATATATCGATAAAGCAGTTTCATTTGCCGACTTAAAACAAACGCTTTTGTATTTCGCTCAAGAAATGTTCGGTGAAAAAGCTCAAATTCGTTTAAGACCTTCCTACTTCCCATTTACTGAACCGAGCGCTGAGGTGGATGTTTCGTGTACGCTATGTAATAGTAAGGGTTGTAATGTTTGTAAGTATTCAGGATGGCTAGAAATCCTTGGCTGTGGTATGGTTGATCCAAATGTTTTGGACGCGTGCGGAATCGACTCATCCGTTTATAGCGGATTCGCTTTTGGAATGGGAGTAGAACGAATCGCACAATTGAAATATCGCGTCACAGATTTAAGGCTCTACTCCGAAAATGATATTCGCTTTCTCAAACAATTTAAATCAGGAATGTAATGGCTTGGATTCACTTAACATCGCAAGAACAACTTCAAGAAGCTATTAATAGTAATGAATCAAAACCTCAATTGTTTTTCAAACATAGTACGCGCTGCATCATCTCCAAAATGGCGCTGCAAGACTTCGAGCGATCAAGGGTCATTGATTCTACTTCTGCTGATTTTTATTTGCTCGACTTGTTGAATTACCGTAACATTTCAGATGAAATTTCGAAACGTTTAAGCATCATTCATCAATCCCCTCAAGTGATTATGCTTTCAAACAATGAAGTTTTATATTCAGAAACTCATGAGCGTATTAATGGAGCAAAAGTTCAACATATTTTAGACGAAATTAAATGAAAAAGGTTTTTATCATCATACTTATACTTGGATTCATTGCAGCATTAGTAGTTCCTGCTATTCGAGGAAATAACAACGATTCTGAGAGTGCTTTTACGTTTGATTTACAGGATAATGTGGCAGTAAAACTTGGAGAATCTGTTCAATTGAGTTTTGAAGTTATTGATGATTTGAAAGAGCTTTCACTTGAAATTAATGGAGAAAAAGTAAAATCATGGTCTTCGCCTTCAGGTAAATTGTTTTATGAATTTAAAACAGCTGGTCTGAATGTGGGTTCATATGCAGTAGTTCTAAATGGAACAACGACAAATGGAATGATCCAAACGGAACAACGGGTTTTAAGGGTTCTTTCAGATATCACACCTGAAAAATGGTCGGCACAAATCGTTAAGGAATATCCGCATTTAGAAAGTAGTTTCACACAAGGATTAGAATTTGATGGGGCTACACTTTATGAAGGAACTGGAGACCCGAATCAAAATGGTCAGACTCTTATAGCAGAGGTTAATTTAGAGAAAGGAGAAATAAAGCGTAAATCTTCCCTAGATGCCACTTATTTCGGTGAAGGCATTTCTATATTTGGCGATGAACTTTTTCAATTAACTTGGAAAAATGGAAAGTGTTTTGTCTATGACAAAAACACATTTTCTGTCTTAAGAGAGTTAAAATATACGGGCGAAGGCTGGGGTCTTTGTCATGATGATAAATATTTGATTATGTCGGATGGCTCTGAGCGAATTTATTTCCGTGATCCAAAGTCATTTGAAGTTATAAAAAGTATAGAAGTATATACCGACCAAGGCCCGTTGAATTACTTGAATGAGTTGGAATACATTGATGGGAAAATATATGCAAACATTTGGACTAGCAGTAATATTGCGGTTATTGATCCGGAGAACGGAAAAGTTTTGGCTTACATCGATGCTTCAGATGTGGTAAAACAGGGAAAAGGAAATGGAGAAGTTTTGAATGGTATTGCCTGGAATAAAGTAATGAAGAAAACTTATTTAACAGGAAAATTTTGGCCAAAATTGTTTGAAGTTAAAATAAGCAAACAACCTGCTTGATGAGAGTTTTCTTTTTAATTCTCTTTCCATTTTGCCTTCAAGGTCAAGTAAATTGGAAAAAGAAAGAATTACCAGCATTTGAGGATATTTATTCGGAAAAAATTGCTGAAGATTCCTTGCAATCAACCTTTTTCATTGCTATAAAAACTCAAGTGTTTTATCATTATCACAAAGAACATTCTGAATGCATCGTCGTGCTTTCAGGGAAAGGCGAAATGATATTAGCTGGTCAAAAAATCAAACTTAAAGAAGGAATTCAAGTGAGTATTCCCAAAAACACAATACATGCCGTTACAGTTAAGAGTAAAAAGCCATTAAGGGTGATTTCCGTTCAAAGTCCAATGTTTGAAGGAAACGACCGTCATTTTCTTGATTAGCCGGATTTCATGGACACATTGAAGTTTTTAACAAGTTTATCTTTGTACTTCTATAAAAAGAATTGTTCGTAGTAACTTTCCTTTTAGTTAATTTGTTTTAAATTAAAAAACGAACGATGAAACGCATTTTACTAGCCACTCTAATTTTTATTTGCTCAATTCAAAACATCTCCTTTTCTCAAGTTAAAAAAACAACATTCATTAACAAGCTGAAATGCTCGAACTACCTCAGTAAAGGATCTGAAAAGTATAATCTAGGACGAACGTATGATGCGTTGATGATCTATAAGCAAGCTCTAAATGTGGATCCTAATTCTTGGAAGGCCTATTATTCATTAGCCACAACAGAATATGACCTAAACAATTTTTCAGATGCAAAGCAACACATCGATTCGTCAATTTCTTTATCTACTGGAAAAGCTGACGGGGATATGTATTTTCTTTCCGCAAGGATTTATCATAATCTTAATTTGATAAATGAGGCGTTGACATTTTATGAAAAATCAAAAGAATTGCTGGGAGAAAAGGGAGCAAAAGAGTTTGAAATTCCCACTCTTATTTCTCAATGTGAATTCGCCATGATTGAATCAAAAAACGGAGCAAAGAATCTTCGTAAACCACTTTCAGTAAATACGAAATATGATGAATATGGCCCCATTTTTATCGATAAGGGAACAAAATTGTTTTACACGGCAAGACTATCTGAAACGACCGGAGGCAATTTGAACCCTGACGACCAACTTTTCTTTGAAGATATCTATTATGCTGAGAGAGATTCGTTAACTGGTGAATATGTAATGGTCCCTGAGTTAATGGAAGAAATCAATACAGAAGGATTTGATGCATTGAATTTCATTTCTCGTGATGGACTTTATGCATTAGGAACAGTAAATACTTCAGCTTCAAAAGAAAAAACCACAGAAAGTTCTGATTTATATGAGATGACTGCTGATGAACCGGGAATTTTTGCGGGAATGGAAATCATTAAAAACAAGTCAATTAACACTACATTTTTTGAAGGCGCTGCTTGCATAACTGATTCAATCTATATCGATGAGGACAATTTCGTTCAGACCCTTTTCTTTGTTTCTGAAAAAAACGCTACCAAAAAAATGACGGATATCTATTCAGTCGAAAAAAAGAACGGAATTTTCTCAGAGGAAATTAAACTTTTACCGGACTTAATAAATACAACCGGCCGTGAAACAACGCCTTTTATTTCCGGGGATGGGCGCTTTCTGTTTTTTAGTTCGGACGCACTTCCGGGTATGGGTGGTTACGATATTTACTATTCAGAGAATATTGATGGAAAATGGAGTAATCCAATAAATTTAGGAGCAATTTTCAATACGGTTAATGATGATACACATTTTCAGTTCTATCCTGAATTGAATAAGGCGGTAATGGCTGGGATAAGCGAAAACGATGGTGTTTTTAACTACAATATCTTTGAAGTTGATTTAACCGGGCTTGATTTTCCGTTTTTAAAATAATTGAATAACGAATTAACGTTCAGTTACTAATTGCTATTTAGTAGCTTGTAGTTCGCAATTATTCAGTTCACAATACTATTAAAAGAATGAACTTTATGGAAAATTAGGTGTAAACGCATCTTTAATTTGTCTTTTAATCCAAAAATTATGAAAAAAGTATCCTTTTTGCTGTTTTGCTCGATTACAGCCGGAATCTCCTTTTCACAAAAGGAAGTTAACGTGATGGCACCTATTAAAAAAGTAACTGTATTTTTTACTGGAGCTCAAATTGAACATGAACATATAATTGTTATTGCCAATAATCAAATTAGAGAGGTGCTTTAATTCGTAACTTCGCCTTCTAGTATGAATCGTTACTTTTTCGAAATAGCATACAATGGCAGTTCGTTTCACGGATGGCAGAGGCAACCCAATGCAATCAGCGTGCAGGAAGTCATTGAAGATACGTTTTCCAAATTACAATCAGGTAAAGAAGTTCCAATTGTAGGATGTGGTAGAACTGACGCCGGAGTTCACGCAAAAAAGTACTTTTTTCATGTTGACTTACCTGAGATCGCTAATATTGAGCAATTTATTTTCAAGTTAAATCGGATGTTTCCCAAAGACATCGCTGTATTCAATATCATTCAAGTAAATGAAGAATTACACGCACGCTTTGATGCTAAAAACAGAACGTATCGCTACTTCATTCATCAACAAAAAGACCCATTCAAAGAATGTCTGAGCCTCTATTTTCCGCAAGAACTGAATTTCGAGGCAATGAATTCCGCCGCAAAATTACTGCTCGGTAAAAAAGATTTTGGTTCCTTCTCTAAATTACATACCGATGTGAAAACAAATATTTGTGAGGTTTATTCTGCGGAAT
>JBEIKF010000022.1:0-10665 GCA_040379905.1 Crocinitomicaceae bacterium | reverse complement strand
TTTGAAAATAATTGATTTGGCAGAGCCTCTATTCGAAAATGCGGATTTAGAAGTAGAAGTTGAATATCAAATGGAAACGGTTGGTCGCTTTGGTTTGGATTTCGACGGAATGAACTTTATGCTCACTTCAAAGCAAACAAAATGCTTGGCGGAAGATCAATGTGGAATTCCACAAGAAAAATTAAAAGTGAATTTATCTCAATTGTCTAAAAGTCAAAATTCCTCTTGCACACCAGGAGGAGGTTGTTGTTAAGTTATGAAAGAATTAATTTTTAAATACAAAAAGCAAATTATCATCACTGCATCTGTGATTTTGCTTCAGGTGATTTTTGGTTTTGATCCGAAATTTACGCTAATAAATATCATTTGGTTGTTTGTTTGAAATTATGGAAAAGAAAAAAATACTGGTTCTGTGCACCGGAAATAGTTGCAGAAGTCAAATTGCGGAAGGTTACTTGCGTTTTTTTGCAGAAACGAAAGCGGAAGTGTATAGCGCGGGTGTGGAAACGCACGGCGTAAACCCAAGAGCAATCGCCACAATGAAGGATGATGGAATCGATATTTCAAATCACACGTCCAACCACATTGATGAATACGCAAACATCAATTTTGATTTTGTTATTACGGTTTGCGATAACGCCAAAGAACGGTGTCCCTTTTTTCCAACGAATGCAAAAAAGTTTCATTACAATTTTCCGGATCCCGCAAAGGCAAATGGACCAGAATCTGAAATCACAGAACAATTCAAATTGGTTCGTGAGCAGATAAAAGATTATTGCAAGTCGTTTATTGAAGTGAATTTGTAATAAATATCAAAAAACCAATTTGTAGGTGTAATTTTCAATTAATTTAGTGGACTTAAAAATCCACTTATGCATAAGCTATTCGTTCTCTTAACGTTAATTTCCTTTGGTCTTTACGGTCAGAAAAACACTAAAACAACTGATAAAACAGAAAAACCGAAGCCATTATTTGATGCAGGAACTGTTTCTTCGCTTTCCTTTCGAATGGTTGGTCCTGCCTTGACTTCAGGGCGTGTGGTTGATATCGCGGTAAATCCAAAGAATAAAGATCAATGGTTTGTAGCGGCAGCTTGCGGTGGTGTTTGGACAACGAATAATCACGGAATTACATTTTCACCGATTTTTGATAACTACGGTTCGTATTCCATTGCTTGTGTCGAGTTGGCACCATCAAATCCGAATACGGTTTGGGTTGGAACAGGGGAGAACAACAACCAACGTTCAGTTGCATATGGAGATGGAGTTTACAAATCACTTGATGGTGGAAAATCCTTCGTAAATATGGGCTTGAAAAATTCGGAGCACATCGGAAATATCATCATTCACCCGACTGATGAAAACATCGTTTGGGTTGCAGCTTACGGTCCGCTATGGAAGAGTGGGGGAGAACGTGGTGTTTACAAGTCCATCGACGGAGGAAAAACGTGGGAAAGAACCCTGTTTGTTTCGGAAGAAACTGGGATTTCTGAAATTGCAATCGATCCAACGAATCCGGATATTTTGTATGCCGCAGCACATCAGCGAAGAAGAAACGAAGCAACTTATATTGGTGGTGGACCTGAATCAACTGTTTATAAATCAGTAGATGGCGGTAAAACGTGGAGAGAAATTGCATCTGGTCTTCCGAAAACGGATATGGGTCGAGTTGGACTTGCTGTTTCTCCTGCTGATGCGAATTATCTTTATGCAATTGTTGAAGGTCGTTACGGAAAAGGTGGCGTTTATCGTTCGACTAACAAAGGTGAAAATTGGTCCAAACAAGGCGATTTCAGCACGAGCGGTAACTATTACCAAGAAATCATTTGTGATCCTTACAACAAAAATAAAGTGTTTGCAATGGACACGTACATGCACCACACGGAAGATGGTGGAAAGACCTTCAAACCAACTGGCGAAACAAACAAGCATGTTGACAATCACTGCATTTGGATTGATCCTTCAAATACCGATCATTGGTTAGTTGGCTGTGATGGTGGTGTTTATGAAACTTATTCCCACGCCAAAGAATGGTATTATTACGCCAATTTGCCGATCATTCAATTTTACAAAGCGGTTACTGATAATGCGTATCCGTTCTACAATATTTATGGTGGAACGCAAGACAACAATTCAATGGGCGGTCCGGCTGCTACGATCAATGTTTCCGGTGTCTTGAATTCAGATTGGTTCATAACGAATGGAGGTGATGGTTTTGAATCCGCGACTGATTGGTCGAATCCAAACATTACTTATGCTCAAGCGCAATATGGTTGGTTAGTTCGTTACGACCGTGCTTCCGGTGAAAAAGTGCCGATTCAGCCAATGCCAGGAAAAAATGAACCTGCCTATCGTTGGAATTGGGATGCGCCTTTGGTGGTTTCATCACACGATGCTTCCACACTTTATTTCGCTGCAAATAAATTATTTAAGTCAACGAATCGAGGAGACGACTGGCAAGTGATTTCTCCAGATTTGTCGCAGCAAATTGACCGAAACAAAGAAAAAGTAATGGGTCAAGTTTGGACAATTGATGCCGTAATGAAAAATGCGTCGACAACCATTTATGGGAATGTCGTTGCTTTGGATGAATCTCCGAAAAAGAAAGGTTTATTGTATGTTGGAACGGATGATGGTTTGATTCAAGTTTCTGAAAACGATGGTTCCACGTGGACGAAATACGCAACGTTCACAGGGGTTCCAAAAAACACACGCGTTAATATGTTGACGGCTTCCAATTTTGATGAGAATGTGGTTTTTGCAGTATTCAATTCGCAGCGACAAGGTGATTTCAAGCCGTATTTATTGAAATCGAATGACAAAGGAAAGACGTGGGTTTCGATTGCATCCAATTTACCTGAAAGAGGAAACGTTTACTGTATCAAACAAGATTTCGTTGATCCGAATCTACTATTTGTCGGGACGGAGTTTGGAGCCTATTTTTCAAATGATGGAGGTCAAAACTGGACGAAGTTAGGTGGACTTCCAACGATTGCTGTTTATGATTTAGACATTCAAAAACGAGAGAGCGACTTGGTTGCAGCCACTTTCGGAAGAGGATTTTATGTGTTAGACAATTATGCTCCATTACGTGATTTGAAAGCAGAGAATTTGGATAAAAAGGCATTTTTGTTTCCAGTGAAAGATGCTCTGTTATATGTTCCTGCGGATCCACTAGGCTTGGATGGTACCGGTTTTCAAGGACATAATTTATGGTCGGCTAAAAATCCAGAGTTCGGAGCAGTTTTTTCACTGCATTTGAAGGAAGAGTTTAAATCATTGAAAGACTTACGTCAGGAAAAGGAAAAAGTGTTGGAAAAGGATAAAAAAGATGTTTTCTATCCAAGTTTTGAGGAGTTGAGAAAAGAACAACAAGACCAAGCGGCGCAATTGGTTTGGACAATCAGCGATTCGCAAGGAAAGGAAATTCGAAGAATGACGAGTTCTCCAAGCAAAGGAATTAGCCGAACAACGTGGGATCTTCGAAATAATAATACCAATCCGATTAATTCTGGAGGAAAAGGTCTTTTGGTAACGCCTGGAACTTACTACGTTTCGGTTGCCTTAATCAAAAATGGTTCTGTTGAGCAATTAATTACTAAGCAAGCCTTCAATATAAAAGGATTGAACAATCAAACCTTGGTTGCAAAGAATCCAGAAGAATTAAAAACGTTCCGAGCTGAGGTTGCCGAATTGAACCGAAAAGTAAGTGGAGCTGGACGATTGATGAATGAAACGAAGGATGAATTGGATATAATCGAACAAGCGTTGATTGAATATCCGAATACGGACTTATCTCTTCTACAAGAAACAAGAGCGTTGAAATTGATTTACGATGAATGTGCCCTTGCGATGTGGGGAGATAAAATTAAGGAAAAACACGAATTTGAGTTTGAACCGAGTATTTCTTCGCGCTTGGGAATGGTTGAATATCAGTTGTATGATAACACAAGTGGTGTAACCAAAACGCATCGTGCGAATAAGGAAGTCGCGGAAGAGCAATACAACGCGATGCGAGCTAAATTGAATGATGCGATAAAGCGTTTGGAAAGCTTGCAAGCCAAGTTGGATGCGATGAATGTTCCTTATACAAAATCGAAAGGTGCAGGTTGGAAGAGGGATTAATCAATGCTTCTGAGGTCGAATTCCTTTTTTGTAAAGCTCAACTAATCTAGATTCAATTAAATTCTCCCAGAGGCCGAATTCGGTTGAATCTACGTGAACGCCAACGGGTTCTGGATCATCTGGGTATTTTCCTGCGTAAAATTGAATGTAGTTATAGGCTGCATCCATTTCACTTGAGCTTAAACTAACTGGAATAGAGGAACTAATTGCAAGAGAATCGTCTTTTCCAAAAATGGTCATTGGAATTGTGTCATTTCCGATAATTCGAAACCATTGGTATTTGAATTCGCTATTTTTCTGCTTGATTAAACTGCTAAAAGGATAAGTTGTAATGCCAATGTTATTCTCATCCAAAAATAATTGACTGCCAACCTGACCCTCATTTTCTACATATACAATTGCTCCGTAACCAAAATTCCAACCATTTAAATAAATTTTTAATGGTTTTTGATTGAGCTCTTGTTCTCGTTTTAATTTTTGTTCAGCTAATTTTTCTTCGTAGATTTTTTGATTCTGACTTTCTTTCGTGTTTTTACAGCCAGAAATTAAACTATAAATGAGTAACGTTGAAATTAAACGATTCAAGAAAATGGATCTTTACTTCTTATAAAACGGCAATTTTACCACTTTCGCTTTCACGCCTTTCTCACGTATTTCGATGAAGATTTCAGTTTCTAAAGTTGAAAATTCTTTTGCTACGTATCCCAAACCGATTCCAACTTTCATACTCGGAGACATAGTTCCTGAGGTTACTTTTCCGATTACGTTTCCGTTAGAATCCAAGATTGGGTAATCATGACGAGGAATTCCACGGTCAATCATTTCAAAAGCAACTAATTTCCTGATAACTCCTTCTTCTTTTTGCTTTTTAAGAAAATCTGAGTCAACAAAATCTTTGGTGAATTTTGTAATCCAACCCAAGCCAGCTTCAAGCGGTGAAGTTGTATCATCGATGTCGTTTCCGTAAAGGCAGAATCCCATTTCCAAACGTAAGGTATCTCTTGCCGCAAGTCCAATTGGTTTAATTCCGAAAGCCGCTCCAGCTTGAAAAACAGCATCCCAAACATGTTCAATGTTTTCATTTTTCACGTAAATCTCAAAACCACCGGAACCTGTATAGCCTGTCGCTGAAATCATCACATTATCAATTCCTGCGAATGTTCCATGAGTAAATGTGTAATAAACCATTTCAGATAAATTCACATCTGTCAACGATTGCATGGCTTCCGCAGCTTTAGGTCCTTGAATTGCAAGAAGTGAATAGTTGTCTGACACATTTTCCATTTCAACACCTAAATCATTCAATGATGAAATCCAATTCCAATCCTTTTCAATGTTCGAGGCATTCACTACGATGAAATATTCATTTTCATTAACTCGATAAATAATTAAATCATCTACAATTCCACCTTTCCCGTTCGGCATGCACGAATATTGCGCCTTTCCATCAAACAATACAGAGGCATCATTCGAGGAAAATTTCTGAATCAAAGCTAGAGCATTTGGTCCACGCAAAATGAATTCACCCATGTGCGAAACATCAAACACACCAACTCCATTTCGAACTGTTTCGTGTTCAGCATTCACACCTTCGTATTGAACAGGCATGTTATATCCAGCAAATGGAACCATTTTAGCTCCTAGTGCGATGTGTTTTTGTGTTAGTGCGGTATTTTTCATGTTTTTAATTTAAAATGTAGAATGTAGAATGTAGAATGTAGAATGTAGAATGTAGAATGTAGAATTTGAGTCTTAACAAATAATTTTCAATTTTACATTATCCATTTTACATTTTAACCCTTAACTCTCTCCACGTAAACTCCCGTTCTCGTATCAATCTTAATCACTTCTCCATTATCAATAAACAAAGGAACTTTCACTTCAGCTCCGGTGGCAATTGTCGCAGGCTTCATCGAGTTAGTTGCGGTATCTCCTTTAACACCCGGTTCTGTGTAAGTAACTTCAGAAATGATATACATTGGTAAATCAACAACAAGCGGTGCTTCTTCTTCTGCGTGAAATAGAATATTTACAGTCATTCCTTCTTGCAAGAATCCCGGTTTTTCTACCATTTTCAATGGAATATTTACTTGCTCGAATGTTTCATTATTCATGAATACATAATCGTCAGTTTCCTGATATAAGTATTGATATTCACGATTTTCAATTCGAACCGGATCAATTTTGTGTCCTGCTGAAAATGTATTATCGATTACTTTTCCAGTTTCAATTTGACGCATTTTTGTTCGAACGAAAGCAGGACCCTTTCCTGGTTTTACATGTTGAAATTCAATGATTTGAAACAATTTATCGTTGTGACGAATACACAATCCATT
Source organism: Crocinitomicaceae bacterium (assembly GCA_040379905.1). Lineage (GTDB taxonomy): Bacteria > Bacteroidota > Bacteroidia > Flavobacteriales_D > Crocinitomicaceae > UBA952. The sequence continues at coordinate 4,205 of JBEIKF010000022.1, read as the reverse complement.
TCTGATATCTGCGGTAGTTGCCATAAAATTTATTTAGCCGCAAAGATAGTGTTTTATTGATTTGGAATAAATTTTATGCAAACACTCAAAAAATATAGGCTTTTCAACCGATTTTAGTTCATAACTCGGCTGTGTATTTTGCTTTTTCGGCGCTTGATTAAGTTAAATTTGTTGTTGCTCAGAAAAATAGTCAATGGCTGAAAATCAATATACGGAAGATAACATACGCTCGCTCGATTGGAAAGAACACATCCGACTTCGACCGGGGATGTATATTGGTAAGCTTGGTGACGGATCAGCAGCTGATGACGGAATTTACATTTTGGTGAAGGAAGTCATGGATAACTGCATCGATGAATTTGTGATGGGGAATGGGAGAAAGGTTGAAATCAAAGTAAAAGACGGTAAAGTTTCTGTTCGTGATTATGGGCGAGGAATTCCATTAGGAAAGGTGGTTGAGGTTGTTTCTAAAATGAATACTGGGGGAAAATATGACTCCAAGGCATTTAAGAAATCGGTTGGATTGAATGGGGTAGGAACAAAGGCAGTTAATGCGCTTTCGTCTTATTTTATGGTTTATTCCGTTCGAGAAGGTGAATTGAAGAAAGCTGATTTCAATAGGGGAGAGCTAGTAAAAGAATATCCTTTAGAGAAAACCACCGAAGGAAACGGAACCTATGTTGAATTCAATCCGGACGAGACGATTTTTAAGAAATATGCTTTCAAAACGGCGTATTTGGATAAAATGATGTGGAATTATTGTTATCTGAATCGCGGATTAACAATACATTACAACGGAGAACGCTATAATTCCAAGGATGGTCTTAAGGACTTATTGGAAAACAACATGGATGGTGATCCGCTTTATCCAATCATTCACCTAGAGGACGAAGATATCGAAGTTGCTTTTACGCACGGAAGAACCTATGGTGAGGATTATTATTCTTTTGTAAACGGTCAACATACAACACAAGGTGGAACGCATCAAAGTGCTTTTCGTGAATCGGTAGCGAAAGTTATCCGTGATTTTTACAATAAGAATTACGAAGCATCTGATATTCGTCAGTCAATCGTGGCTGCAATTTCAGTGAAGGTCATTGAGCCCGTTTTTGAATCGCAGACTAAAACCAAACTAGGTTCTCAGGAAATTGAGCCGGGAGGTAAGTCCATGCGTGCTTTCATCAATGATTTCTTAAAAGACAAACTCGATAATTATCTGCACCGTCATCCCGATGTTGCTGAAACGATTGAAAAGAAAATCAAGCAATCGGAGCGTGAACGAAAAGAGTTGGCTGGAATTCGGAAAATTGCTCGTGAACGTTCAAAGAAAGCAAATTTACACAATAAGAAATTACGTGATTGTCGCGTGCATTTGACTGATTTGAAAGATGATAAACGTGAGGCGACAACTTTATTCATAACGGAGGGAGACTCGGCAAGTGGATCTATTACTAAATCGAGAGATGTAAATACGCAAGCTGTATTTTCTTTGCGTGGTAAACCTTTGAATTGTTATGGTTTGACCAAAAAAGTTGTTTACGAAAACGAAGAATTTAACCTCATTCAAGCCGCGCTCGACATCGAAGAGGAAATGGATAACTTGCGTTACAACAAAATTGTAATCGCTACAGATGCCGACGTGGACGGAATGCACATTCGCATGTTGTTACTAACTTTTTTCCTTCAGTTCTTCCCGGATTTGGTCAAGCGAAACCACGTTTATGTGTTGCAAACGCCGTTATTTCGGGTTAGAAATAAAAAGAAAACGATTTACTGTTATTCCGAAGAGGAACGAAGAAATGCGATTGCGGAAATCGGAAAAGCTGCGGAGATTACCCGATTCAAAGGATTGGGAGAAATTTCACCAGATGAATTCATCCATTTCATTGGAGAAGACATTCGTTTAGAACCCGTCCTATTAACCAAAGACGCATCTATCGATTCGATTCTTTCTTACTTTATGGGGAAAAATACGCAAGAGCGACAAGATTTTATAATTGATAACCTGAGAGTCGAAAAAGATGCTGCGGAGGAAACTGTTTCTGAATCTGCATCGGATGAATTAGACATTGCTTCATAAACTATGGCAGAGGACGAAATCGAAGAAACAAACCAAGGGAACGAAGAGGATCACAATCCCTTTGAGAGCAAGAAAGTGGACGAGAACATCGTTCCGGTTGGTGGTTTGTATGAAAATTGGTTTTTGGATTATGCCAGTTATGTCATCCTTGAACGCGCCGTTCCTTCACTTCAAGATGGTTTGAAACCAGTTCAGCGTCGAATTCTTCATTCGATGAAGGAAATGGAGGATGGCCGTTACAACAAAGTGGCAAACATCATCGGAAATACGATGAAATATCACCCGCATGGTGATGCTTCGATTGGGGACGCTTTGGTGCAATTGGGACAAAAAGATTTATTAATCGATTGCCAAGGAAACTGGGGGAATACCCTGACTGGTGACGGTGCTGCTGCTCCTCGTTATATTGAGGCAAGATTGTCAAAGTTTGCTTTGCATGTTGCTTTTAATGGGAAGACAACAAAATGGTTGGCAAGTTATGATGGTCGAAACAAGGAGCCAGAACAACTTCCAATGAAATTTCCCATGTTATTAGCGCAAGGAGCAGAAGGAATTGCCGTTGGTTTGGCTTGTAAATTTTTACCTCACAATTTTATTGAACTAATTGATCAGTCAATCAATCACTTGCGTGGGAAAAAAGTTGAGATTCTTCCTGACTTTCCGAATGGTGGAATGGCTGATTTTACGGGCTATAACGACGGAATGCGTGGTGGACGAGTTCGTGTTCGAGCCAAAATCAAAAAGCTTGACAATAAGACCCTGATTATCCACGAAATTCCGTTTGGAACGACTACAAGTTCCTTGATTGAATCGGTAATCAAAGCCAACGATAAAGGGAAAATCAAGATTAAGAAAATTGAGGATAATACCTCGATGGAGGCCGAAGTTATTGTACATTTGTTTCCAGGTGTTTCTCCCGATAAAACGATCGATGCGCTTTATGCCTTTACTGATTGTGAAGTTTCCATTTCTCCGAATTCATCGATTATAGATGGAGAAAGACCACGTTTTTTAGGGGTTTCTGAGATATTGAAAATCAACACGGACAATACAGTTCGTTTGTTGAAATTGGAGTTGGAAATACGCTTGGATGAACTCGAGCGTCAGTGGCATTTTTCAACCTTGGAGAAGTTGTTCATCAACAACGAGATGTACATCGACTTCAAGCATTACGATAACAAAGAAGATCTTTACAACTATTTATACAAGCGTTTTGAGCCATTCAAAAAGCAATTGATTCGAGAAATTGTCGATGAAGACTTGCAGAAATTGACTCAGATTCCAATGATTCGTATTACGCGATTCGATTCGAGCAAAGCGGATGAAGCTTTATTGAAAATAGACGAGGAAATGAAAGTCGTTAAGGAGCATTTAGCTAACTTAATTGAATTTGCCATCGAGTATTATAAGGACTTAAAAAAACGATTTGGGGCTGGAAAAGAACGCAAAACTGAAATAAAGATATTTGATACGATTAGTGCAACTAAAGTAATCATTGCTAACCGAAAATTGTATGTTGATTACGACGAAGGATTCATTGGTTATGGTTTGAAGAAAAACGAACCGGTTAGCGATTGTTCCGAAATAGATGACATCATTTGCTTCTTTGCATCCGGAAAAATGATGGTGACGAAGGTTACGGATAAAAAGTTTGTTGGAAAGGATTTGATTTTCGCAAGTGTTTGGAAAAAAGGCGATACTCGAACCATTTATCATTTGTTTTATCAAGATGGAATTGGTGGCTCAACCATGATGAAACGTTTTTACGTGAATTCAATCACGCGTGATACCGAATACGATTTGACCCGTGGAACAAAAGGTTCGAAAATGTTGTATTTCTCTGTTCATCCTAACGGGGAGAGGGAAGTAATAACCGTCCTTTTACGTCCACGTCCGCATTTGAAGCGTTTGCGTTTTGATGTCGATTTGGGAGAATTATTAATTAAAGGCCGAAATTCAGCTGGAAATCGGGTAACCAAGGAAATCATTCAGAAAATCGTTCAAAAAGAAGTGGGTGGTTCCACGTTAGCTGCCCGTAAAATCTGGTATGACAACATTGTTGGTCGACTCAATGATGAAGGACGAGGTAAATTCCTAGGTTCATTTAAAGGAGAAGATAAAATCA
>JBEIKF010000021.1:0-10736 GCA_040379905.1 Crocinitomicaceae bacterium | reverse complement strand
GCTACTTCGAATCAATAGAACACCAACAATGATAGCCGGAGCTTCCATCAGTGCCATTACGGCGACCATGTGACCATCAGAATGAATACTTAAGGTTTCCAAAAAGTTTAGTGCGGTAACAAATGTCACCGCACTAACTGATCCATATGAAGCAGCAATTGCTCCTGCATTTTCTATCCCAAGTTTCCTTTTCGATATCAGAAATACATAGACGGGAATGAGAATCGCAGCAAGAATCGCAAAAAGTATCGTGAGTAAAATTTCGGTAGAAAATTCACTGTGAGATAATTCCTGTCCGCCTTTAAATCCAATGGAAAAAAGCAAATAAAGCGAAATAAATTTGGAGGTCGTTGATGGAATCTCAAGATCACTTTTTAATTTAACAGCTAATATCCCCAGTGCAAAAAATAAGAGCGCAGGATTGGTTAAATTATCAAGCAATAATTGTTGATTCATTGAAGTTTTTCAGATTTCAATTATTGCCCTTGACCTAATGAATAAGCCGAAACGCCATTAAAACGATATAAGTTTTCAGTTTTTATAACATCCACTTCGTTCTCTATTGCGTTTTTAAGCATATTGATAATTTGTTCTTTGGAGATACTATTTCCTTCAACAGGCTTAAAGCGACATCTCCAATGATCGGTACAGAATGTTTCTTTGAATCCTTCAGGCCAAACTTTGATTCCGCGATTTGTAATCATGGATAAATGAAGGTTGTTGTCCGTGATTTTTTTAACCGTTTCGGCAAGTTCGTTCGGATTTTCCCCAGACCAATGTACAAATAAGTCCACACCTTCAAGTTCTTTTGTCGCTTGAGACTTTCTTTTGTATTTTGGAAGTACCATTTGGTATGTGGTGTCGTACTTAACAGCAGTTAATTTCTCAGGAGTTTTTCCCAAATTAGAAATCACCGCATCTGCAAATTCGTTGGTTCCAACTTTTGCCGAACTAACTCCTTCTTTGTAGATGTCATACGTATGAATTCCTTCTTCCAAAGTACTTAACCAGGCATTTTGAATTTTTTCGGCTACATCTGTCTCTCCAATGTGGTTGAGCATCATGATTGCGCCTTGCAACAGTCCCGATGGATTGGCAACGTTCTGCCCTGCTCTTCTAGGTGCTGAACCATGAATAGCCTCGAACATAGCGCATTCTTCTCCGATATTTGCTGATCCAGCAAGTCCAACAGAACCAGTAATTTGTGCAGCAACATCGCTTAAAACATCTCCATATAAATTAGGCATTACAATTACGTCAAATGCTTCAGGCGTATCAGCGAGTTTTGCAGCTCCGATGTCAATAATCCAATGTTCGTTTTCAATTTCTGGGTATTCAGCGGCTATTTCGTCGAAGACTTTGTGAAACAGTCCATCGGTTTGCTTCATAATATTATCCTTTGTGAAGCAAGTTACCTTTTTGCGATTTTGTTGCTTGGCATATTCGAAAGCGTAACGAACGATTTTTTCACAACCTGGACGACTAATCAATTTCAAGCATTGTACAACCTCATCCGTTTGCTGATGCTCAATTCCAGCATACAAATCCTCTTCGTTTTCTCGCACAATTACTACATCCATTATCGGGTGCTTTGTTTCAACGAAAGGATGTAAACTTTTACATGGACGAACATTGGAATATAGTCCAAGGAATTTTCTTGTTGTAACATTTAAACTTTTGTATCCGCCGCCTTGAGGGGTTGTAATTGGGGCTTTCAAAAAGACTTTATTTCGTCGAATTACATCCCAACTTTCATTTGCGATTCCCGAGGTATTTCCAGATAGGTAAACTTTTTCGCCAACCTCGATTTCATCAACTTCAATTTTTGCTCCCGCGGCAAAAAGAATTTTTAAGGTGGCGTCCATTATTTCAGGTCCTATTCCATCACCTTTAGCTATTGTAATCTTTGTCATGATTTTTTCTGCAAAAATGCGCCGAAATATTCATATGTATTTATTTATGTTTATTATGTAATTAATACATATCATTTATGAACTAGTACACATGGATTTATGGAAATTCAATTGAAAACTCAATGCTTTTTGAAAAGTATTGGATCATTAATCCAATCTAACATAGCTTTGAGCACAATCGGGGAGAATGTTTCTTCGAGTTCTCCATATTCTATGACATTACATTTCTTGCAAGTTTGAAACAAGTGATTCAGGCCTGGAATTAACAAGATTTTAGAGCGACTTAGGCTTTTACTTTGATTCGAAAAACCATTTCTAAAACCTTCTTGGTTTTTAATTGGAGGAACTTGAATGTCTTCTGAACCATTGACGACTAAAATCAGACAATAAATTTTCGATAAATAATCACTTGAATTGAACTGCATAAACTCTCGACCCCAATCATTATTTAGGAAATTGGTTAAGCCTGCAGAAAATTCCTCTATGGTTCCTTCTTTTTTGTAATCCTCAGGAAATTGATCAAAGTTTCTTTTGAGAAATTCACTGACTTTGGATGGGAATACCTGGTTGTCATTACTTATAAGTAAACTCGTTACACTATCATAAACCATACTATTGGCTTTTGCATAGCTCTCCGATTTTCCAGAAGATAATGGAATAAGATATTGTTGTTCTACCAAAACGTCTCGACCATTGGTTCCAACTGCTGCCAATTGAATTAAAAAATCAAGTTTCGGAGTTTTGGATGCGATAATCAATGTGTGCATTCCTCCTTCAGAGTGACCTGCCAAACCAACTTTATGACCTTTGAAATTCTTCTTAATATATTTGTAACATACCTCAACGTCTGAGGCAAAATCAAAAAGTGAAGCTTTTGAAAATTCTCCCGTACTTTTTCCAACTCCACGATCGTCAAAGCGCAGCACTCCAATTCCATTATTCGTTAGATAATCTGCTATGACCCAAAACGGTTTGTGTCCCATTATTTCACAATCGCGATTTTGAGGTCCAGAACCTGACGATAGAACTACAATTGGGAAGTTTGCATTGCCCTTCGGTAAAGTTAGTGTAGCACCAATGACGTTTTTTCCATTCTTAATTTCAATTTCTTGAATATCATAAGGGAATTTTGGTTTCGGTTCTTGGGGACGATTTACCTTTTTTGTGGCTTGAATTTCTCTTTTGAATGTCACTTTCCAATTCAATCCAGATTGTTTCATCATTCCAAATAACGAATCGCCCGAAGAAACATATTTTCCAGAAAATGACAAACCAATATTCTCCCAACTAAACGCCAAAGAGTCTTTTGATATCGTGCTATTCTCAATTATCTTAGGTTCGAAACCAGAAACATCAGGTAATCCGATTTTTAATGTTCCATCACGACCAACTCGATCTATAAATAAATCCAAACGTGTACTTTGTCCAGCTACGGAAAACGCTGCGTGCCATTCACCTGTAATTTGACCATAGAAATTATGGCAAGCGAAGATGAAAAGAAATGCTAGTTTTTTCATTTGCTAGCTCCAAGAAGTACCTTCTTTTCCATCTTTCACAACTATTCCTGCAGCAGCCAACCCATCGCGAATTTTGTCTGATGTTGTCCAATCCTTATTCGCTCGGGCTTGTTGACGGAGATCCAAAACAAGTTCCATAACAGGCTTGAGCTTCGAATCATTGTTTGAGGAGGCTATTTCAAGTCCCAACACATTGAAAACAAACGCTTTCATTTCAGTTTCCAGCAAATCTTTGTCGGATTTTGAAATGGTGGCATTTCCGTCGTTAACAAGGTTTATTTGTTTAACCGCGTCAAAAAGATTGGCAATTAAAATCGGCGCATTGAAATCATCACTCATGGCGGAGTAGAAACTTGAAACGATAGACTTTACATCAAATGACGAAGCTTCGGCTGTATTTAGTTTTTCAATTAGAATCAGTCCATCATTTAAACGCGAGAATCCTTTTTCAGCCGCATCCAATGCTGTTTCGGTGAAGTCAAGCGTGCTTCTATAATGTGCTTGCATCATGAAAAAACGCAAAACGTTTGCCGGATATGCTTTTTTGAAAAGTGAGGTCGTTCCTTCGATGATTTCTTTTGGTAAAAAGTAGTTTCCAAAGGATTTACTCATTTTTTGTCCGTTCACATTCAGCATATTTGCATGCATCCAATATTTCGCAGGATTACAACCAAACGAGCCACAACTTTGCGCGATTTCATCTTCGTGATGCGGGAATTTTAAATCCATTCCTCCTCCATGGATATCAAAATGTTTTCCGAGGTATTTCGTGCTCATTGCCGTACATTCGATATGCCAACCTGGATTTCCATCACCCCAAGGTGAGCGCCAAATTTGCATATCTTCTGGATTCGCTTTTTTCCATAAAGCAAAATCAGCGAAAAATCGTTTTTCTTCTTGGGCAGTAAGCACACGAGTTTCATTCTCCAATTCATCGACTTTGCGCCCACTTAAGATTCCATAATTAAAATCTTGCATGTATTTCTTCGTATCGAAATAAACGGACCCATTTACGACATAAGCATAACCATTATCAATAATTTGCTCGATTATTTCTAGTTGCTCTTGAATGTGACCGGTTGCCGTAGGTTCAATTGATGGGGGAAGCAAGTTATAAATTCGCTGTAATTCTTGAAACTTGACATTGTATTTGTAGACAATTTCAAGTGATTGCATTTGTTCCGAACGTGCCGCTTTTCCAATGCTATCTTCTTCCTGACCAGCACTATTGGTAATGTGTCCGGCATCTGTAATGTTGCGAACATATTTTACTTTGTAACCAAGATGCAGAAAATAACGATAAATCAAATCGAAATTGATGAACGTGCGCATGTTGCCCATGTGTGGTTCGCTGTATAAAGTTGGCCCACACACATACATTCCAACGAAATTGTCATGTAGCGGTTCAAATATTTCCTTTTTACCAGAAAGGCTATTGTAGATTTGAAGAGTCTTTGGATTTTCCATAAAATTTTGAAAGTTCAAAAGTAATGGAACTAATTTATTCAATCATTATTTTAGTTCATATAATAAACCCAAATTAAAGCCTGCCGCCAGCAAGATGGATTTTTCATTTGAAGTCGAAAAAGTAAATGACGTTCCCACTGGATCAACTCCTTTAATATCAGAAAGACCGTAGTTTATTCGAAATCCGAAGGTTAGCGTAACTGGAGACCGTTTTCCCAAATGGTAAAAGGAACCGAATCCCAACACCCCAGAAATGCTCATCCGCTTGTATTCTTCACTAACATCAGAATTTATTCCTATGGGATAATTACTTGTGAAATTCGCATTTGTAATGACATTCAATTGCGGTCCGATTTCAAGATAACCCTCATCATTATCCAATCTAAACAATATCGGAATTTGAATGGTTTTCAGGTTAACTTCTGAAGAATATTTTTGATTACCGAATGAAGTTGTTCCATTATATTTTCCTTTATGATTCCCAACCAGAAATTCTATTGAAGCACCAATTTTATCATTATATAAAAAAAGACCTCCTAGCCCACCCGCTCCACTCATAGCAAAAGCATAATCCTGGTTCTCGCTTGTGGTGATTGAATTGTTTAGAATCAAACTTCCGTTTAATAGTCCCTTTCCACTCAAGCAGAATGAAAAATCTTGGGCATTTAAACCAAATGAAGTTAACAAGATGGAAAAAACGAATAGTCTCATTTTCATTGTTAGTAATATTCTTTTTTAAATTTTAAGCGTAGTGTAAATAGTTAGAGCCTAATATTGGCATTATGTTGTTATTCGTAAGAATGTTATCTTATCAAATTAACATGACCTGTAAGTTCTTCTGTTTTTTTCGCTCCACGATGTGTGTAATTTAATTTCCAAGTATAAGTGCCGTCTTGGCAACGTTCACCTTTATATGTTCCATCCCAAGGGTCACCTTGAATAAATCCGTTTTCACTTGTTGTTTCATTACTTTTAAAAATGACCTCTCCCCAACGATTAAAAATTAGGAACTCGTAATAGTCTGGAGCTGTAAAAGATGAGAAAACGGGATAAAACAAATCATTCTTGTTATTGTCATCTGGGATGAATGTATTTGGAACATAAACCACGACTTCATCATTTATACGAATCTGCTGAAAAGCCGTATCAGGACATATCCCTTGGTTGTATGCAATCAATTGAACAGTATATACTCCTGGAGGACATCCATAGGTATAATCAATAATATCCTCTGCATTTGGATTATAAAAAGGTGTTGGATCTTGATACAACTGCGTATTTGATAATTGAATTTCGCACTCATCTAAATCCCATACATAATTTGTTGCGAATTGACTTTGATTAATGAACGAGAATGTTGGATCAAAGAAACTTTGCTCGACCGATTCAGGCATAACATCAAAATCAGCAATGGCCCAATCAAGCGCTTCGATAATTATTAAATCACTTGTATCTGGATTACAGCCTAAACCTGTCATTTCTAATGCAACATAAAAGAAATTGTAATATGATTCATAGATGGTTTGCGTAATACTATTGTCTGATGGGCCGTCAGTAGGAATTGGGACACCACCAACGGTTAGTAGACTATCCACTTCATACCAATCAAAATAAGCGGTACCGGTTCCTCCAGTAAAGCTTGCTACCAATTCAGTTGACGTATTTACACAAATTAATGGATCAAAGTTTACCGATACAACAGGGTCAGCAACAACATTTATGAAATGTGTGTCTACAGCGTTACATCCATTGCCTTCTTGCGTAATTTCGACTTGATAGATAATGTCTTCAAAAATAGGCTCTGTAATTCCACCCGAACCATTCCATGTCATCATCAAAGTATACGGACTTCCTACAGGTTGTGATTGATTCCAAGTGTATGATGTAATATTTCCTATTCCACCTGAAATAGAAGTAGAAAGTGGAACTTCAGCTCCTTCACACACCTCTATTACACCATTTATAGTTACAACTGGATCCGGTACTATATTTATTACTACCGAGTTTGAAGGTAATGACGCACAAGCAATTCCAGTTTGACTAACAATTACAGTATATGAAAAAGTTCCTACACTATCTGATGGTGGACAAAATGTAGAAGTCGATGCGCCGCCTGGATTCCATAAATAAAAGTTGGAGCCTATTCCTCCTGAGACGCTTGCATCCAAACAAGTAGCTGTACCACCTATACACATCGTTTGAGTAGTATTTGGCAGAATAGATACGACTGGATCAGCAACTACATGAATATTTGCGGCAGCGCTGGTTAGCACACCACAACCATTAGGGCCATATGTTATAATGCAATAATAGGTGTAGGTTCCTGGAATATTGAAATTCGGAGGAGATAAAAGTACGGTGTAACCTGTTGTATTTGTTACAACGGTGCCTGATGCATTAGGAAGTGGTATACCGCCAATATTTGAACCATCTGTTGAAATATACCATTGATAATTTGCAGTTCCTGCTCCATACTGTAAAGATACACTCAATGGATACGTTCCTCCTACGCAAATGGTGGTATCTGGCGTTGGTTGAGCGGTAATTATCGGATCTAAATTAACATTTACGGTTGTTGATGCTGAGGAACCAAAACAACCAGCTAGATAGGCCGTTGCAGAATAAGTTGTAGTTGCAGACGGGCAAACAACTGTCGTGAATGGGCTTGTATAATCCACGTCTCCATTGCTCCATTCAACATAAGTCGGAACTACTGACTGATTTTGAATATTCGCAGTCAATACTGTACAACCACCTTCGCAAATCGTTTGTTCGATTGCTGAGATACTTCCAACATTTGGCGGACTAACAATATTTATGGTTTGAGAGGCAATGGCGGAGCAACCATCAAAGGTATATACAACACTATAAGTGGTATTTCCTAAAGGACATGCCGTAACAACATCTGTAACCGCAGGATTTGGCGTTAATGATCCTTGAGGAGACCATGAATATGACCCCGGATTTCCATTACAATCTGTAGTCAACGATGGAATAGCTGTTAACTGCACACATGTATTCGGGCATATGAGCGCACTCGTGGCCTGTATAGCAACTGTTGGAACAGGTTTTACTCGAACATTTAATTCAAATGGATTTCCAACGCAAACCAGTCCTGGCGCTGATCCATAAGATGGAACAATGACATAGGTTAGGGTATCACAAATAATAGAATTTATGTTGGTTAGAGTTTGACTGATAGTTGTCAAGTTTGTTCCTGAACTACCTCCTGAAATTGAACCGCTTGGATTTGCTACTGGTGTCGGCCAAGTATACGTAGTCCCGACAGGAATAATAACAGCTGGCGCTGCATTTATTAGAGGCGAAACAAAAGACTGACCACTGCAAACCGAGGCTAATTGATCTGGGATTACAGGTCTAGGACTAACTGGAACCGTAACCGTATATGTAGAACCAGTACATCCGGTAATTGTATCATAAGGCGTTATCGTGTAAACTACGTTCTGAATAACATTAGTCAAATTGGTCAATGTTTGACTTAAAATCGTTTCAGGATTACTCGGATTACTGGACTGCCCTGTTACATTATTATTCATTCCTACAACCCATGTAAAACCTGCATTTTGAGCAGGCCATATGGTATTTGGGCTTGCGTTTACAGGTGTATAAGAGAAACTTGTACCACTACATATCGCTGATAAAGTTACATTTTGTAATACTGGTGTTGGTTGAACCATCACATACAAATCAAATGGGGCGCCGGAACAAGGAGGATTCAAAGCAGAAGCAATTGGAGTAACAATATAATGAAGTGTTTGGTTGACATTTGTTGAATTGTGAAGAATTCCCGTGCTAAAAGTACCAGCAGGAACTGCATTACTTGTTTGTCCTGTTATTGTGCTATTTGGTAGAACCACCCAAGTGTACTCAGTGCCAATTGGAATAATATCTCCAGGTGTTCCAAACGTATAACTCGTCACATTATCATCACTACAAATTGTAATATTTCCATCAGCAAGAATTGGCGCAGGTAGAACGGTTACTTGTAATTGGAAAGTCGCGCCAGGGCAAGGACCAGACATTGGAGTAACAAGATAGGTCAATGTTTGCGGTTGTGCATTTACATCATTATTAAATAAAACTTGATTAGAAAAATCAGAAACAAAAGTTGTTTGGTTTGATTGACCTGAAATCAAAGGATTGTCAAATAATATCAACCAAGAATATTGCGTGCCAGGTGGAACAACATCAGCTGGTACAAAATCCAAAACAGGGAATGACCCACTGCAAATATCATCAACTTTATTAGCAATTGTTGGTGTAGCAGTGATGGTTACGTTTAGATTAAATGGCGTTCCAACACATGCTCCAGCAGCTCCAGAAGTAGGGATTACCGTATAGTCAACATCTGTATTAACTGTTACCGCACTTGTTAACGGACCACCAGAAATGTTTGTACTTGAAATTGCATTAGCTGCTTCATTTGTAATATCAGGATTGTTAGCAAAAGTCCACGTATATGTTGTATTTGCTGGGATAATATTTCCTAATACGGATGAACTAGGTATGGTATCAAATGACCCTCCACTACAAATGATTTCATTGATAGGCTGTATAACCGGGGTTGGGTTTACCGTAATGTTACTATTTACTGGAATGCTCGTACAGCCTAAATCGGTATACGTTACACTGTATACAAAACTTTCTTGTAATACTGGGTCAGTTAAACTTGGTGAAACTGTGATTGTTTGTGTAGTTAAACCAGTTGAAGGAATGGTGGGACCCGACCACAAAAATGTACCACCTGTACTTGAAGGATTTGCTGTAATTGAAGCAGACAATCCAGCACAAATGGTTGGACTATTAACTGTTACAGTCGGGATTGGATTTACAGTGACTGTTGATGTCACGGTATCGCTACTACATCCATCTAAAATGTACCAAGAATCATAGAAATATGTGGTAACCTGATCCAATGGATTTGAAAGAGGCCCGACTATAATAATGCTATCTGTTGGTCCTGAAATTCCCGTATCCCAATTGTAAATACCTCCTGGTAAATTTGGATTGGCTTCAATTGTGTCGTTGCTGCCGCTGCAAAATACCAAATCATTTACAGTAATTACTGGCTTTGGTTTGACAATTACGAGAACAGTATCATTAATTCCATTACAACCATTGGAAGTATAAGTTAATACATACTCAAATGTATCAATAACCAAAGGATTAATTAAAACGGGAGAAACATTAATTGAAGGAGTTGCTTGAGCATTTACTGTACTTCCTTGCCATTGAAAAGAACCTCCTCCAGGATTAACTGAAGAACTAATCGAAGTTATTTGACCATTACATATATATTGAATTTCAGGAGAGACATCAACAGTTGGTATTGGGTTAACCGTTACGGTTGCTGTGGACGTTGATGGAGCACAGCCTCCTACACTTACCGAAACAGTGTATGTTGTAGTGACAACAGGACTAACTGTTAATGTTTGATTTGTACCTAATGTATTGGTTCCATTTGTCCATGTATATATCCCATTTGGTGGATTTGCTACTAAAGTTGTTGATTGTCCTTCGCAAATTGTAACACTAGCGACAACAGCTGATGGATTTTGAATAACATTTACTGTAATTACCTTAGATGCTGTACAACCATTAACAGTATAAGTAAGTGTGTAACTTGTCGTTGAACTTGGTGATACATTAATGCTTTGAGAATTAGATCCATTCGACCAAGCATATGTACCTCCTGTTGGTGAAACAACCGGATTTAAGGTTGTAGATAATCCACCACATATCGTTACATCTGAAATCGTAATCGTTGGAATTGGATTTACTGTGACATTTGAAGTTACTGGATTACTTGGACAATTAT